>JAITFV010000332.1 GCA_031281115.1 Oscillospiraceae bacterium
CTACCACCGGATAGCCTAAACTCTTCGCGGTTTCAAGCGCATCTTCCAAATTTTCAACAACCTTTGAAGGTATGCAGGGTTCACCGATTGCCTCCATTGTCTGCTTAAAAATGTTTCTATCCTCGGCTTTATCGATGGTTTCAACGTTCGCGCCGAGCAGCTTTACATTGTGCTTGTCAAGAAAACCTTCTTTCGCGAGCTGCATTGAAAGCGTCAGCCCTGTCTGACCGCCGAGCGTTGAAAGCAGGCTGTCGGGTTTTTCGATTTTGATGATTCTTTTGACACAGTCGAGCGTCAGCGGCTCTATATAAATTATGTCTGCCATATTTTTGTCTGTCATTATTGTCGCGGGGTTGGAATTCACCAGCACAACCTCCAAGCCCTCTGCTTTTAATGCCCGGCAAGCTTGTGTTCCCGCGTAGTCGAATTCGGCGGCTTGTCCAATTACAATAGGACCGGAGCCGATGACTAAGACTTTTTTGATGTCTTTACGAAGTGGCATGTTGCTCTATCTTCCTTTCTTTTTTATCTTTTTTCTTGAGATTAGTTATTTCCATACCAAAGTATCTGGCAAAACGCCCCTCTTTGTGTTTATATGCAGTTCACCGTCTGCACCCTCTTCGGCTTCAAATTCAAATATTTTATAACCTAAACCTAAATATATATTGTTATACCTTCTTTTAATGGATATTTGCTTAGATTCGCCATCATATACGAATGTATCGTATACATCATTAAGATTTATACTAAGTGGTTTTTTTGCATTGAATTTATTTGAATCACGAAAAATTGTTAAAGTAGCGGGTGGGTCTAAATCGCGATTGTTTTCAGCTTTTATTAAAGCCTTGTAAGACTGCACAGTTTTAAAATCTTTATTTTCGGTTTGTGTTTTCAAGTATTTTATATATTCTTCTGAGCCCTCTTTAGGCTTTATAGCGTCTATAGCTCCGCCAAACGCTAAAATGAGACCGAAAGACCATCTATTGTCATGTATTCTTCCTGTTACTAAGGAATTAATAACAGAAATAAACCACATTATATTCAACACGGCGACCCCAAGAAAAAGTATCATGAATACTATCAAATAATTCATTCCCTCAGTAACAAAGTCCGTAGCTATCATAATAATACCTATAACTACAGGAGTTAAAGAAATAAGACTGATTATTAGTGAACTTAGCCATTCCTTGCCAAGTACGCATTTATTACAGAAAAAATCCTGACGATGTTCATAAGTGTTGCTATCGGGGTTCTCTTTAGCCGCTAAATCTTTTAATTCTGCTGAATAGCACTCGTATTGTGTTATTGTTTCCCTACCGCATTTAATACAATTTCCCATTTTAATACCCTCCTATTTTATAAGTTTCAAAAACCTTTCTACCAACCACCCCGTCAACCAGTCTACGGACTGGTTGCCACCCCTCCAAGGAGGGGAATTTTCTCTTAATTTCGCAGTTCCTCATTCCCCTCCTTGGAGGGGTGCCCGAAGGGCGGGGTGGTTTCCTCCGCAGAGCGGCATTTAAAGGGCGGGGTGGTTTAATAACATCTCCATAACATCGCGTAAATTATAAAGCACATCGTATGCTTTTATACGGATTACTGTCAGTCCCAAACTCGTCATAAAGCTGTTTCTGTCGCCATCATATATTTCTTTTCCGTCATGAGATTTACCGTCAACTTCAATCACAACCGCACAGTCAACACAATAAAAATCAACGATGTAATCGCCTATAATTTTTTGGCGGTCAAAATCGTAACCTTTGAATTTTTTCTTGTGAAATTGTTTCCACATTATAACTTCGCATAGATTCCCTGCCTTGCGCAACTCTCTCGCTCTTTCACGTAACTTAGGGTTAAAAGGTAACGAAGAATAGTTTTCTTTATTCCGCATACTTATAAACCTTCATTTTTCCCCTCCTCGGAGGGAAATAATTCCCTACTTCCCCATCAACCCCAAAAACCTCTCCGCCAAATACACTGTCGCGTTCACCCCGCTCATGTCGCTCGGCACAAACTGCACTGACAGCGCGGGAATGTTACTGTAGCGAATTGCCTCGCAGGTGCGGTCGTTTGCATTTACGTGCGTAATTACACCCTCGGCAACCGGTAAGTCCGATACAAAATACCCATGATTCTGCGCGGTAATGTAAGTTCTGCCGGATTCAAGGTCGATGACGGGGATATTCGCGCCGCGGTGTCCGTGTAAGTGCTTTGCCGTTTTTCCGCCGCTTGCGAGGGCTAAAAGCTGATGTCCGAGACCTATTCCGAAGAGCGGAATTTTCGCGGCTGCTAAAGCCTTCACAGCTTCGATTTCTTCGATACATTCGGCGGGATTTCCCGCACCATCGGACAGCACAACACCGTCAAAATCTGCGGGATTTACAGTTTCGGAAAAAGGAATCACAGTAACGCTGCAATTTAGTTTGCCAAACAGACTAATTATACTTTTTCTGTGTCCGTAGTCTATTAGAGCGATATTATATTTAGCATTTTCTATTTTGTGAGTAACGGCTTCCGTGCCGCTGATTAAAGTAATTTCGGGTGTAAATGACTTTAGGTCGCTTATATCTGCGTTTTCTGTAGTTGAAATTATTCCGTTCATGGTGCCTTTTTTGCGGAGAATCCGTGTAAGCTTGCGGGTGTCAATCCCATAAAGCCCGACTATTCCACGCTCTTTCATAAACTCGTTAATTGTCTCCTCACAGCGGAAATTAGAAGCAATAACGCTCTGCTCACGAACGATTAAACCCGCCGCGCCGCCGTAGTCCGATAAATTATCTTCGCTGTTCGCGCCCGGGCAACCTGCAATCGGAAAGGTTGACACAACGATTTGCCCACTGTAGTTCGGGTCTGTAAGCGTTTCCTGAAAGCCGGTCATTGAAGTCGTGAAAACGACTTCACCAGTAATGCCGCCCTCCGCGCCGAAACTTTCCCCCTCAAATACCGTGCCGTCCTCTAATGTCAGCCACGCTCTTTTGTTCATATTTTTATTGAGTCCTTTCTTGTATAGTTAGTTAAATTTAGATTGGAATGAATCCAATCTAAATTTTCGCCCGCTACGCGGCGAGTTGCGGTTTCACCGCAACCATAGTCGTTTAAAACGACTATACTTTCGCTCTTATAGTCTTATCTCGCCTGTTATGTTTATTAATTCATTTTTCATTCTCAAAACCTCGCGCAGTGCCGCATCCGCATAATCCCGCTCATCGCACTTTTCCTTTTGCCAAGCGCACATAACCGCCCGCGAGCTGTTCACAATTCCGCCGAGCCCCCGCGAATCGAACGCGGATTTTAAATCATCAGCTTTGCCGCCCTGCGCTCCGTAACCCGGAATCAAGAAGAACGTATTCGGGAGTTTTGCGCGCATTTCAGCGATTTGCTCGGGGTAAGTTGCACCGACAACAGCCCCCACACCGGAATAACCGTATTTTTTTGCACTTTCCCTGCCCCATTCTTCACACATGCGCCCCATAACTTCATATACCGGAACGCCGTCAACGAGCCGGTCTTGCAATTCCCCCGAAGACGGATTTGATGTTTTCACAAGCACGAAAATGCCCTTGTCGTATTTTTTGCAAACGTCGATAAACGGCGTTATGCCATCGCTGCCGAGATAACCGTTGACCGTCAGCGCGTCTGCAGGAAACGGCGAGAACTCGCTTGAACCTACTTGAACTTTTCCAAGATAAGCCGCTGCGTAACCCTCGGCTGTCGAACCTATATCGTTACGCTTGCCGTCAGCTATCACGAACATTCCGCGCTCTTTTGCATATTCAGCGGTTTTATGAAAAACCTTAACCCCTTCAACACCTATCATTTCATAAAAAGCAAGCTGCGGCTTTATCGCCGGCACGACTTCGTGAACTGCGTCGATTATGCCTTTGTTGAACTTCCAAAACGCACGTGCTGTGGCTTTGAGTGTTTCGCCGCGCTTGGCGAGTGCGCGGGTTTTTATGAAGTCGGGGATATACTCCGGCTTCGGGTCTAAGCCTACTACTGTCGGGTTTTGGGTTTCAACGATTTTTTCGATTAATCTGTCAAGGGACATGATTTTTCTCCTTTATTTCATGTAATGTTAGATTTTATTTTCAAGCGGATACCACACTTCCATGCGAGAATCGGGATTTTTACCCCCCATAAACAATCTCTCCGTCAACAATCGTATACTTAACCCTGCCTTTAAGTTTCATGTTTTTAAAGCAGGAATTCCGCGATTTTGATTTAAACTTGTCCGGCTCTACGTGCCACTCCTCATCGGGGTCAAACAGCGTGATATCGGCTGATTCGCCGACTGCGAGCTTTCCGCCGTCTATGCCGAGGATTTTGCGCGGGTTCACGCACATGAGCCGCACTATATCAAAAAGGTTGATTTTTCCCGTATGATACAGGAAAGTCAACGTCGCAGCGAGCGAGGTTTCAAGCCCGATTACGCCATTCGGTGCGGTGCGGAAATCAGCTTTTTCTTCCGGTGAATGGGGCGCGTGGTCGGTGATTATACAGTCGATGGTTTTATCTTGAATTGCTGCGATTATCGCATCTGCGTCTTTTTGCAAACGTAGCGGCGGGTTCATGCGGTAGTCGGCATCTCTCGTGCGCAGTGCTTCTTCGGTAAGTGCAAAATAATGCGGCGCTGTCTCGCAGGTAACATTTATATTTTCCGCTTTTGCGGCGCGTATTTTCGCGACCGCTTCCTTGGTTGAAACGTGCGCAATATGCACTTTTCCGTATAAGTCCCGCGCAAGGTCAATCTCACGCGAGGTAATTATGTTTTCGCTCACACGGTGAATCCCGCGTACGCCAAGCTCAATGCTGACAATTCCGGCGTTCATCGCACCTCCGCAGGCTATATCTAAATCTTCGCAGTGTGAAATTATTGCAAGCCCCAAATCATTAGCCGCAATCATCGCTTCACCCATTAACTGCGCGCTTCTTACAGGTCTGCCGTCATCGGTTACAGCAACTGCACCGGCTTTCGCAAGCACAGCGAAATCGCAGAGTTCCTTGCCCTTCTGCCCTTTTGTAATAGCACATGAGGTGTATATTTTAACTTTGCAGTCTTTTGCTTTTTCTGCGATATATTTTATAGTTTCCGCGCTGTCAATGACAGGCTCGGTGTTCGGCATACACAAAAAGCCCGTGACGCCGCCCGCCGCCGCCGCCTCGGCACAGGTGAGCAGGTCTTCTTTGTGGGTCTGTCCCGGGTCGCGGGCGTGAACGTGCATATCGAAAAGCCCGGGAATCGCCACTAATCCTTCGCAATCAATGGTTTTGCTGACCTCGGTTTCGATATTTTCCGATATAGCAAGGATTTCTCCCGCATTAATTAGAATGTCTTGTTTTTTGTCTGTTATTGATATATAATCAACAACACGGGCGTTTTTAAACAATAACATTTTGACTCCTCGGCAATTTTACTCAAATTAATTAATTATACCATAATTCGTAAATAATTGCAAGAAATATTTTTTCTGGTTCAATATAATATAATTACGCAATAGTATTTAATTTTTTATAATCTACCACTGTGCTTCCCCATCACCACCGGAGCACTTTCTATGATAATCCTCCCCTCTTCCAAAAAATATAATGCGACCACACCACAAGCACCTACTTGAACCAAATATTAATAATTTAACAGCTTGCCAAAACATTATAATAATAAGAAGAAATAGAGGAAACAATGGTGTAAACAATAGTATAATTCCTATAGGAATTAAATAAAAATTAAGGGCTATATAAAAAAGTGCAAGCAATCGGGATATAATATTACAAATAATAAACATAATACTTCTCTCCTTTTCTTAATTTTCAAATTACTATAATAAAACTTTGAATTCTTGAATTTATAAAACTTTAA
>JAITFV010000027.1 GCA_031281115.1 Oscillospiraceae bacterium
AGGATGAGACCATCCTGTGTTCCATCGTTGAAAAAACGCTGCGTTTGATTGACAGTGATTTGATTTCACAGCAATGGCTGAAAAAGACTTTTGATTATAACGCTAAAATTATGCAGGCGCAACGACCGATACTGATTGGCGCGTCTTTCCTGCTCTTGTGCGTGATTGCACTTTTATGTATTTTATTCATAATTAAACGCCGCGAAAAGAACCAGCTCGAACGGTTGGTACAGAAGCGTACCGCAGAATTGGAGTATGAAACAGCCACGCTTAAAGCTATGTTTGATGCTATTCCTGATTTTGTGTTTTGTAAAGACTTGAACTTAAAATATACCCGTTGCAACAAAAAAATGGAAGATTTCTTCGGGGTACGTGAAGTCGACCTCATAGGGAAAGACGACGCGGAAGGACTGGGCGTACCGGATGAAATGGTACGGTCGTGCAATGAATCGGATCAAAAGCTATTAAGCACAGGACAATTAACCGTTACCGAGGAGTTGGTGCCGGGTGCGGAAGGGAACAATATATATTGTGAAACTTTAAAAACCCCAATTTTTAGAGGCGGTAAAACAATCGGGCTTTTGGGCGTATCACGCGATATTACCGAGCGAAAAAAAGCTGAGGAAGCCATTAAATTACGTGAAAATATGACAAATACACTGAATAAAATGTCGGTTGAATTTCTCAAACAAGATGAAAAATCATTCGAGGAAAAAATGACAGCGGGCATAAAACTTATCTCGGATATTGTGGGTTTGGACAGGGTATCCGTTTGGCGTGATTATATGGTTTCGGACACTTTACACACTTCACAGATTTACCGTTGGGACAGAGAAGCGGGAGGTACCGTTGACCCGCGGCCGGAGTTGCAAAATGTTATGTTTTCCCATCTTACACCACATTGGGAAAAAATATTGTCAGGTGAAATAATATTAAACGGCCCTGTAAGACTGATGGACGACCCGCCAGTCGCGTTTGAGCGTTTTGGCGTTGTGTCCGTACGTTTGATTCCGCTGTTCTTTCATAACGAACAATGGGGGTTTGTGCTCTTTGAAGATTTGCACAATGAGCGTTATTTCGATGATGTAGAATTCATGCGCTCAGCGGCGTATTTATGCGCAAATACCGTTATGCGCGCCGAAATGGAGAACAAGCTAAAGGAGGCGCTTAACGATGCAACTTCCGCTTCACGCGCAAAAAGTGATTTTCTGGCGAATATGAGCCATGAAATACGCACACCAATGAATGCGATCATCGGTATGACCAACATTGGTAAAACAACTGCCGATGTTGAACGTAAAGATTACAGCTTCAACAAGATCGAGGATGCGTCAAAGCATCTGCTTGGCATCATCAACGACATATTGGATATGTCAAAAATCGAAGCCGGGAAATTTGAGCTTGTGCCAGAAGAATTTGATTTTGAAAAAATGCTTCAGCGGGTCGTTAATGTAGTAAATCTCCGTGTGGATGAAAAGGGACAAAAGCTCACCGTTCATGTAGACAGAGCGATTCCGAAATTTTTGTATGGTGACGATCAACGGTTGGCACAAGTGATGACAAACCTTTTAGGGAATGCGGTCAAGTTTACACCCGTAAACGGTTCGATTAGTATAAACACACACTTTTTAGGCGAAGAAAACGGTGTCTGCACAATAAAAATTTCCATCAAGGATACGGGAATCGGGATAACTCCGGAACAGCAGGCTAAAATATTTCAATCCTTCCATCAAGCTGAAACACATACATCGCGAAAATTCGGAGGAACAGGTCTCGGGCTTGTTATTTCCAAGAACATCGTGGAAATGATGGGTGGCGATATAGTGGTTGAATCGGAGGTGGGAAAAGGTTCTGTGTTCACTTTTACCGTTCAAGTAAATCGCGGGGAAAAGAAACATCCTACATACTCCTTGCAAGGAATTGATTGGAAGGATTTATGTATTTTAGCCGTGGATGATGACGCATACATATTGGAGGACCTCAAAGGGATCGTGGAGAGGCTTGGTTCTTCGTGTGATATAGCCGAAAATGCGGAAGACGCGTTGCGGCTTGTCGAACAGAGCGGTGGTTACAATGTTTTTTATATAGATTGGAAGATGCCAGGGGTAGACGGTATTGAACTCACTAAAAAGTTAAAAAGCCGAACACAAACGCCGGATCATTCCGTCGTCATTATGATTTCATCCGCCGAAAGTTCCATAATTGCCAAAGAAGCAAAGGCAGCGGGCGTCGATAAATTTTTGCAAAAACCATTATTCCCGTCAATAATTGCGGATATAATCAACGAATACCTTGGTATACCGGTGCATCTTCCGGAGGAAGAAACTAAAGATACTGAAGCGATTTTTAAGGGACACCGTATTTTATTAGCCGAGGATGTGGACATCAACCGTGAAATTGTATTGGCTCTTTTGGAACCGACAGGGCTTGAAATCGACTGCGCCGCGAACGGTGTGGAAGCTGTCAGTATGTTTAGTAAAGCGTATGACAAATACGAAATGATTTTCATGGACATTCAAATGCCTGAATTGGATGGTTATGAAGCGACGCGCAAAATCAGAGCGCTCGATAATCCTGCCGCGAAAACAATTCCGATCATCGCAATGACCGCCAATGTATTTAAGGAAGATGTTGAAAATTGTATCAAAGCTGGAATGAACGACCATATAGGCAAGCCGCTGGACTTTGATATAGTTTTGGGAAAACTGCGGATTCATTTGCTTAATGAATCGGAAACCAAATAAATGTACCCGGGGATAGATAAACGAATACAGAGCTGTGAACTGCTGGA
>JAITFV010000032.1 GCA_031281115.1 Oscillospiraceae bacterium
ATGATTTTATTTCATCTCTCAATGTGATTTGACCGAAGTGGTGGCAATATGCATCTTTGGCAAGAATATTTTTATATCCTGCACGGCGGAAAAGCATAGATATGACATCATCGGGGAACGCTAACTTTTTGAAAAAAAAATGTCCGAATATTCCAATATCATTTATAGCAGCAGACATTTTATATGCGCTGACCGGGTCGCAAAGCCGTGTTCTTTGCTCATGTCTGAAAGGGTCGTATTGATTATTAGTTTTCGCGAAAGCCTGCATTTCAACCGGAGAAGAATAGTCTGCAGGAATTGTTTGAAGATTTGAAACATTTGACGTTGTAGGTACAACAAATGCGATTTTAGGGTCTGATTTTAAACATTGTAACATGTTTTTTATTGCATTTTCTCCGATTATAATATCGTTTGAAACGCTTATAAAATATTTACCTTCTACTATGCGAGCAATGGAATAACCTAAAGTACCGTTTACCTTTACGTCCAATTGCTTTGTGGGATTGATTGATTCAAAATATTCTTTAGTGCCGTCAGTTGAGCCGTGGTTTATTAGTATTAACTCATAATTAAGGTCTTTCGGAACGGTTTTCAGAATACTTTCGACGCATTGCTTGGTGTAATCGAGCTTGTTGTATGCAAGCACAGAGATAGACAACTCATATTTATACTTCCCGCTCTTTTCAGACTCTTCAAGATATGTATTTTTCAAGAGCAGCTTTTTCTCGTTTTCATAATAATTCTTCATCCGCTGCATATCGGGATAAACACATCCCCAAAAATAGAAATATTGATATCCGTGTTGTAATAACGGCAAAAGTTCAAATTCTATTTTATGAAATGCCTTTTGAGGGTCAACTTTAGCAAACATCAATAATCTGTCTAAAGAATCTGTTAAAGTAATGCAGATATCATCAAGATTTACATCAGTGTTTTCTTTTGATATATCCGCGCCTATTTCATACAGATATGAAAACAAAGCGCGTATATCATCGGTGAGTATCTGCAGAGTTTGGCTGTCTTTGGTTATAATCGCATTCGCAAGCTCCAATACAGCTTCCTGCGCTAACTGAACGGAGTTTAATACTTGCCCGGCAAGCTCTTGATTTTTTAACATATTTATGACCATTCCTTTCTCTTGAGGAGGATTTGTGCCGAGTTTGTTTTTGAGACACAAACCGACGAGTTTAAAAGAAATCTTTAGATTTCTTTCAAACTTTAATCCTTAATATACTTTTCGCTGCATTAACAGCGCCTTTTTTATTTACCGACAAAACCATTTTTTCAGATGTTTTTTTCCTAAAATTAAAATCATTAAGTAAAGAAATTGTCTCTTTTTTTAAATTATTAAAATCAATGTTTTTCCAATCGCCGGCATTGAACATAATTCCGTTACGCGCCATATAATCAGCAATCAGCAATTGATTATCCGCCTGCGTAATTATTATTCCGGGTAGTCCGATGCAAGCAGATTCATACGTCATTGAGCCTGCCGCCGTAACAGCAACATCGCACTTTTTCATTATTTCTGAAATAAATTCCGGATTCTTAAAAACAATTACATTTTCACCGTTAAGCGCAAGAACCTCATTATCGTTCCTCGTATATGCTCCGAGCACGGCAAATATTTTTATGTTTTTTATTTCCTTTAATGCTTTAATTACTTTCGGTGTCATGTTCCGCAAATCGGAGCCGCCGAAACAAACAAAAATATTTTTTGCGTTTTCTCGGATTTCAAGAGTATCTGAATCGCGGAACTCACGCCTCAAGAGCGCATATTCACCACCCAATAACAATTGCGGGATTTTTTCTCCAAAATTAAATTTTAACTCATGCGCGTGTAAATTTGCGTTCAAAAGAATATCGCAGCTGTATGTATACAATGCGTTATCATCGTAACAAACTATTAATCTGTCCGGCGAATTTAATGCAGAAATATAATCGTCTGTTACTTGATATGTGTCAAGAATTATAATATCAAAACCCGAATAATTTATGGGCTCGTCCTCGCCTTTAAAGAAAAAACACTTGTGGTTTAATTCAATAAAAGCATCGGCTAAAGCCGTCATCCTCGTAAGATGACCGGTTCCGATTTTATCGCTCACATCAATGCGTAAAGCGATTTTTAAACTTTTCATGTCATTCCCACACCTTCCAGGGAGCATCGCCGTTTTTCCAGTGTTCTTCTAAAATGCCTCTGTCGCGTTGCGTATCCATGCACTTCCAGAAGTTATAATGGCGGTACGCTGACATTTTATTTTCTTGACTGAGTTTTTCAAAAGGTTCAAATTCTAATGTGCAATTGTCATCTGAAAGATAATTAAAAATTTCCGGCTGCATAACCATAAATCCTGCGTTAATCCAGCCACCGTCCTCCGTTGATTTCTCGCGGAAACCCCTTACATAACCTTCTTGACCGAAATCAATCAAGCCGTACCGACCGCCTGGCTGCACTGCCGAAATAGTAATTGCCCTGTTTTCTTTTCTATGGAATTCAAGAAGTTCGTTCAAATTAATATCACTCACGCCATCGCCGTAAGTCATCATAAACGGTTCGCCGCCTACATATTTTTGCACTCGTTTAATACGCCCTCCTGTCATCGTTTGCTGTCCGGTATCGACAAGCGTAACTTTCCATGGTTCTGCTGCATTAGTATGAACCGTCATTTTATTATCAGCGGTAAAATCAAATGTAACATCAGAACGGTGAAGATAATAATCCGCGAAATACTCTTTTATCATATAACCTTTGTAACCGCAGCATATTATAAACTCGTTAAAACCAAAGTACGAGTAATATTTCATTATATGCCAAAGAATCGGCTGCCCGCCGATTTCTACCATCGGCTTCGGGCGGGGATTTCCCTCTTCTGCTATGCGGGGTCCCTGACCGCCTGCGAGTATTACTGTTTTCATAAATTTAATCCTCTTCTCTTATTTCCTGCCCGTCGAAATAAACGATTTTTCCTTTGAAACGATATTCTTCCCTCAGTGTTTTTATAATTTCCCGATTATAAGCCGAAGCAAAAATAATTACAGCATCGCTTTCACTAATCGCGCTTTGTGTAACTTTCTCAACCGGTATATTTATACCGCTGACATACAATCCCTCTTTGTTTGCCGCTGAATCTAAAAAATGAATAATCGGATTGCTGTCATCAAGCAGACTTGAGTAATATCTCGCTTTCGCCCCCGCGCCCCAAACAGAAATATTCTTATATGACGAAATGATGCTTTGCAGCTTTCTTTTATCCCGCCTCAAGGCAGCATCAAAGCCTACTCGCACGGCAGGTTTTCTTATGTATAAATCCAGTTCGTTCATTGAATCAAATGATTCGATTTCCAACACCTCGAACCCCGAATTTGCTGCCATAATGCACAAACTCGGGGGCGTGAAATAATTTACGTGCTGACATACGACCTGATGGTAAAGGCTTTGTTCGGTGATTATTTGACCGTTGGGGACGTTGATTATCCCCCCCCCTCCGGGAATCAAAATTTCATATGCGCGGTCTAATACGGCGTATAAATCACATAGATGTTCAAAAACTCTAAAGCTCGCAAAAGCTGAATAGCCAGTACCTATATCAAGGTTTTTACTGAAATAACTGTTGATTACATTTAAATTTTTATTTTTAGAAATATTATAAGTTGTTCGGGAGGGTTCGATGCCCAAACAGTAATCAAAATGCTTTTCGGCTCGCTTCAGCATTCCGCCCGCGCCGCAGCCGATTTCAAACATTTTTTTGTTGTTTAGCAAATATTTTTGCAGTTTAATAAATTTATTATCCAAAAAGTCCGAATGACCGAAATACTGCGATTCACCCTCGCTTTCAGAATAAAAATCGTAAAAATCATCAGTCAGAACATTTTCTGCCTGAACATGAGAACAGCTCTCACATTTATGCAGTATTAATTCTTTATTTTGACTTTTAAATGGAGAATTTCTCAAACTAAACTGCTCGTATTCACAGCGGGCAATTTTTTCCATAATTATTGTATCTTTGCAACAAACACGGCATTTCATTATTTTGTCTCCTCAGTTATAGTCCTTTTACTTAAAAAGCGTTTCGCTTTTTAAGTAAAAGGGGCTTGCGTTGTTGCGACAACGCCCGCTGCACTCACGCAGCGGAAACCCGTTTAAATTGAAACTGTGGAACAGTTTTCAATTTAAACGATTATATTAAATACAGGTTCTTAATATATTAAAATCAATTCTGCTTTTATTATCAAAATACCATTTATAAAGCTTCTCGATTGCCGCATAAATCGGCATTGGTTCAAACCATGGCAAAAGCTTTTTCAGCCGTTCGCTGCTTGCGGTATATTCGTTGTTTAAGCCGTCGGGATTAAGTATAATTATGTCAAGTTTCTTGCCCGATATTTCAACAATAATTTTCGCAATTTCCGAGAGCAAAACCGATTTACCGCTCACGAAATTATAGTCATTATAATCGGGTTTGTTTTCAATGAACCACGTTACAACTTCCGGTAAATCATCAATATAAACATAGTCGAACCGGCATTCACGGCGAATCGACAGCGGTAAATCAAATATTGCTTTACAGCAAAGATTCGATATAAATTTGTAAGTCCAGTCCTCGTATTTACCGAAAATACCAAATAACCGCAAGTTATAAATATTTGCAGAGCGCCTCGCATAGGAATTCATTATATATTTCGCGAAACCGTATTCATCAGCGGGAATGCGGTTTTCAGCTTCATCCTCAACCGCATTAATTATATCAAATCGTTTATCAAATTCTCCACCCGAACCAAAGTATATGAATTTTTCTGTGTTCTTGCTATGTTTTTCTAAATTAAAAAACATTTTCAAATCAGAATTTAATTTGTCATTAAAGCTTGCGGCGGCGTGAATTATAACATCAATTTTATTTCTGTCAAAAAAACACGAAACCGCGTCAGAATCAGTTAAATCAAGTTCTTTACTTGCGGGTGTATATAATTCATAAATCCCCTTAAACGCTTCGGCGAGATTACGCCCGACGAAACCTCTCTTGCCTGTCCCTGTAATCAAAATACGCTTCACTGCTGTTCCTCCGAGATTTTCATGTTCTCAAAATGCTCTTCCTCCGGCAAAAACGGGAATAATAACTCAAGCGAAGGTGTTTGCATTTTACCGTCTGCATTCATTTTGCTTTTCATAACAGGCAAATATTCTATATCCATTCCGGTTACTATTTCAACGATTTTCGGCTCGTTATCCGATAGTGATTTTTTTACAATTTCTTCTGCGTTTGCGGCATTTTCAATTCTTAAATAGCGCAGTCCGTAGGCTTGTGCTAT
Organism: Oscillospiraceae bacterium; assembly: GCA_031281115.1. Taxonomy (GTDB): domain Bacteria; phylum Bacillota; class Clostridia; order Oscillospirales; family Ruminococcaceae; genus Ruminiclostridium_E. The sequence continues at coordinate 5,308 of JAITFV010000032.1, forward strand.
GAGTTCTAAATCCGGAAACGAAATCCCGCTTTCCTCAGTACATCCCGCATGTCTGCCGCTGAAGTGCGCGTCCTGCATGGTAAGAATCTGCCTGTAACCTTTGTTGCTGTCAACAAATAAAATCACCGGCAGATTATATTGTTTTAAAAGTGAAAGTTCTTGAATATTATGCTGCAAGCTGCCGTCTCCCTCGCAGACAATTGTTCTTGCTTTCGCGGCAACAGCAGCCCCGATAGCTTCCGGTAAAGCGGTACCCATGCTGCCGAGCCCGATATGGCTTACAACTTTTTGCCGGGCGCGAATCTGCGGAATTGAAAATGCATACGCAAACGCTGACGGCGATGTAACAAGAACATCATTCTCGCCCATTTGCAAACCGATATAATCCGCGACTTTATACGGATTTACTGCATTTGTATTCATAGGTTTATATTCATCAACCGCCGGATATTTTCGCTTCATCAAACTGCAATAATCCCACCACCACGAACGTCCACGAAAAATAAAATCTTGGTTATTCAACATTGCTTCAAGGAATAATTTCGCATCGCATTTAATTTTTAAAGCCCCGAGCATATTAAGTTTTTCAAGCTCGGCATTATCAACATTTACAATTATTTTTTTTGCTTTAGGAGCGAAATTGCTTTCATTATATGCAGTAATATAATACCTCAGCCCGCTTCCGACAGAAAGCATAAAATCACTGTTTTGCAGAATATAATTTGCATATCTGTCCGGGTTTGAACCCACGCATCCGAAATAATATTTTTCATCTTCATTTTTTAATATTCCGCGAACCCGGCGGGACGAAACAACAGGAATATTCCATTTTCTGACTAATTTCAAAAGCTGTTCTTCCGAGTGTGCGAGCCGTACTCCGCTTCCAATCATAAGCACCGGACGTTTTGATTTGTTAAGCAGCGAAATTATTTCTGCTTCATCTTTTGCACTTATTCCGGCGCAACTCTTAAATCCCTTTTCAGTCGGGCTGAATTCTTTTAAGTTTTCCGCTTCGATTTGCGCCGACTGAACATCTAACGGAATATCAAGCCATACCGGACCGGGGCGTTCATGTTGTGCTAAGAAAAAGGCTTTTTCAAGATGAAAACGGATTTCCTCAGGCTTCATTACAGTTACGGCATATTTTGTAATCGGCTTCACAATTGATACAATGTCAACCTCTTGCGCTCCCGTCTGCCGCACTCCGGGAATCTTTGAAATTGTATCAGTTCTCACCTGTCCCGAAATATAAATAACAGGCGTTGAATCTATATAAGATGAAGCTGCCGCTGTAACAGCGTTCGTTGCGCCGGGACCTGTTGTTATTATACAAATCCCCGGTTTTCCTGAATATATTGAATACCCATCTGCGCAGAAGCCGCTCGCCTGCTCGTGCAAATTATGATATCTGCTGATAGATTCGCTTTGAACCAGCGAATCTAAAATATGCATAATTCCGCCACCGGAAAGCAGGAAAACGTCTTTGACATCTTTGCTTTCCATGAAGCGGATGATGTAGTCTGAAAGTTTCATAAAACTCGTGCTATACCCCCTTGCAGTCTATAAAATTCTTGTTCTAATCAATTCAAAAGCTTCAGCGTACTTCAAATCTATAACACTTCCCCAACGCCGCGCAATCGCTGTTATTAATTCGGGTGAACGTGGGTGCGGCGCGGTGCGGATTTCTGATTCATAGCAATTTAAAGCCTCAACTTTATCAGAAATATTCTCCTCAACATTAATAAATATATTGGGTGAAAAAACACTTTTGTAATATGGAAAGTTCCACTCTGTTGACGATGGGGTTTCAAAACAGAGAATTGCATTTACAGCACAGTTGCTAAGAGGGCGAAAAGCTGTTATAACTGCTTTAAATGTAACACGATGGTCAATATTTAAATCTCCGTGATGATGCGTAAATATAACGTTGGGTTTAAACATATCGGCGTGATAATTAATCTTTTTTATTACGTCAAGCAAGCACACGCTATCCATTTGATTATCCGGGAAATCTTCAAATTCAATTTTTTTATAACCTATAATATCAGCCGCTTTTTTCGCATTTTGACGCAATTTTTTAATTTCATCTTTATTACATATACCGCGTGAAGCTATACCAGTGCTCAAAATCAAAGCGGAAACCTCTGCTCCGTTTTTTGTACATTTATTAACAGTTGCCCCACAGCCCAATATTTCGTCATCTGGGTGGGCAGCGATTACCATTATTCGTGATTCATAGTCGAAATTAATCATTCTCTGCCTCGAATTCTACATCCGCTATCAATCCATTTGAAGTTAATTTGGGACGTGAAAAATAAAGTTTATAATTTCCAAATTTGATGTACGCTTTAGGATAACCTTCTGCATCAAGCATTCGTATATAATCAAATAATTTGTTGGTTGTCATATCATGAGATAGCTCACTCATTTCGGGTGTACGGCGAGAAAATTTAACAACTTCCCCGATTTGTTTGATAGCCACAGGAGTATGTTTAACTATATACGGTATCATTTTAGTGAAGATTATCTTTGACGCTCTAACATAAATTTCTTCAGCCCCCCCAAAAAGACTCAAAGATTCCTTGAGAAAAACATCACCGGCATCCATTTCTTCAACAACTTCGATTGCAGATATTTTTGTTTCATATATACCCCGGGATATTAAATTTTGAAGTGGACTCCCGCCCCGTCCGAACGGCAAATCGGTCATATGAAAAACGATACAAGTGAAATTTTTATAAACATCAACAGGAATTTTCCACGACCAATGAGGAAAAAAAATGTATTCAGGGTTTGCTTTAATTATATCATCATATAACAATTTATCTTTATCGTCATATATAATTATATTGTAATTTGAAAGAATTTCGGCAAGAATTTTTGAATTTTCTATGTTCCATTTTTGAGTCGTCGCGATTATAATATTGCTCATATTACTCCTTAATTTTTATGAATTTAATAAATTTACCCTCGTTGGTGATTTCAAGGTTATTTTTGTACAATATTACTAAGTCGTTCATCTTCATATCCCAGTCTGCTATTAAGTGTTTTATGGTATTAAAATCTTTTAAAGAATGATACGAACCTTTTTCATGCGGAATAAACGAAATATTTTCCCAATTTTCAATATTTAGAAAGATTTCTTTGAATAATTCTTGAATTTCGTTGTGCAAGATTTCGTAGCTTGAACGTAGTGTTTCGCTGTCTTTTATATTCAATTGCTTTCTCGCAATAATTCGCCCTTTATCAAGCAGGGGGTCGATGAAATGAATTGTAATGCCTTTTGGCGTATCGTCAATAAAGCTCCATATATTCGGGTGTCTGCCCCTGTTATAGGGGAGATACGAGGTGTGCAGATTAACGATTTTTCCGTTCATGTAATCAATTAAATTTTTTTCAATTATATATTTATAGTTATAAGAAATAACTAAATCGGGATTAATATTTTTTAAATAATCAGCGGTTAATCTCTCGGAAAACAAATTTATATCATTCCCGTTTTCCTCTAACCATTGCATTAGCGGATAGGTTATTTCGTTATTTGTCAAAAATAATATCTTCATTTACCGGTTCTCCGTACTGATAAGTTTTCTTCGCGGTTTTCCCGATAAGAGCATTATAATGTTTCGGCTTCATTCCGTAACCAGGTCTTATGATGCGGATGTTCTCTTCGGTGAATTTTTCGCCTGCTTTAATATCTTTCACCGCAAAAACCGAACGCCTGAATACAATAGAATTCTGTTCTCTTTCTGTCAGTGAATAATTAACTTTACCCTTGACTTCGAGCGCGATATTAACAGCTTTAACCATCTCCGCGAACTCGTGAGGTTCCATTGAAAACTCACTGTCGGGGGTTTTTGTTTCTCTGCTTAAACAAAAATGTTTTTCAATAACACAAGCGCCCAAACTCGCCGCGACGACAGGTGCGACAGAACCCATTGAATGGTCGGAGAGCCCGGCTCGAACTCCAAAACGTTTCTGTATATCCGGAATTGTTGCAAGGTTCATATCGCTGTAATTCGCGGGATACTCGCTTGTACATTTTAGCAGAATAATATTCTGATTTTCTTGACCTCTGCATGCATTCACGGCTTCTTGAATTTCATCAGCAGTTCCCATTCCGCAGGAAATAATCATTGGTTTATCTTTGCTTGCCGTATATTCGATTAATGGTATATCCACTAACTCAAAAGAAGCAATTTTATAAAAGCCGACGCCGAGCTCCTCAAGAAAATCTACCGATGTTTTATCAAACGGCGTAGAAAGGAAATCCAATCCGCATTTTTCACATTCCGATTTTATAGGTTTGTGCCACTCCCAAGGCGTAGAGGCTTCTTTATATAAATCATAAAGTTTATAACCGTCCCACAAACCGCCTTTAATTTTAAAAAATTCGTTATCGCAGTTAACAGTTAAAGTATCGGCAGTATATGTTTGGATTTTCAAGCAATCAGCGCCCGCATTTTTAGCGGCTCTGACAATTTCAAGAGCATTTTCTAAGCAGCCCGCATGATTGGCAGACATTTCGGCAATGAAATATACACCGCTTATAATTTTATCAAGTAACCGCATCCGACACCGCCTTAATCACGTATTCTGCCTGTTCATCGCTCAAGCTCTGCTGCCATTTTCCGCAGTTCATCAACGCCCAGCCACCATGAGTTTTTATCGGAGGTATATTCCCAATCTGAATTTACTCGCTTACCTCCGGGGATAATCCCTGTTTCAATTGTCCACCAGTCATAATTCGGATAAATTACATAATAATCGTCATATTCATATGTGCGCATCGCATCCGCAGATGTAATCATACACTCGTGAAGCTTTTCGCCTTCGCGGATTCCCGTAACCTCGTACTCCCCCGCATCAGACATCGCTTTAATTAAATCCGTTACATAAAACGAGGGGTTTTTATATACAAACGTTTCGCCGCCTTTTGATAACTTCAGCGCTTTTTCAACCAATAAAATCCCTTTATCGAGTGTCATCCAGAACCTTGTCATGCGCTCGTCGGTTAAAGGCAAAGATGTGCAACCCTCTTCAATTTTTTGCTTGAAAAAGGGAATAACCGAGCCACGGCTGCCCGCAACATTTCCGTAACGCACGAGTGAAAAACGCACACTCCGCCTGCCCGCGTAACTGTTCGCGGCGGCGAAGAGCTTGTCCGAAACTAATTTTGTCCCCCCATAAAGATTAATCGGGCTTACAGCCTTATCTGTGGAAAGCGCAATCACCCGCGTTACGCTGTCGTTGTCAAGTGCCGCATTTATAACATTCATCGCGCCGTTAATGTTAGTATTGACAGCCTCCATCGGATTATATTCGCAAGCGGGAACCTGCTTCATCGCGGCGGCATGGATTACATAATTCACACCGTTAAACGCACGGCAGAGACGTGCGCCGTCTCGGACATCACCTATGAAAAAGCGCAGACGATGCAGATGTTCAGCGAATTCCTGCTGCATTAAAAATTGCTTATATTCATCTCTTGAATATATTATTACACGGCGAGCATCTGTGCGCTCTAAGAGGTCACGCGCAAAGGCGTACCCGAACGAGCCGGTTCCGCCGGTGATGAGGATTGATTTATTGGTGTAGGTCACAGGTGGCTCATCTCCTTACATCTGCTTTATTGTGTAAGTGCATCGCACAACTATACAACGTACAGTATACCACAAGCAAAACAGCTTGTCAACCCACGGCAGCAGCCTCTAAATTAATTCTAACATAAAACAAAGAAATTTTCAATAGTATATATAAACGGAGGACAAACTATTGAAAAACAAGAGCATGATTGAAAATGCCGCGATTCTTTTTATCGCGATGGCAGTGACGAAGGCGGTCGGTGCGCTGCTCAAAATCCCGCTCGGCAATATCCTCGGCGGGCTCGGAATGAGCTACTTCTCCTCAGCGTACAGCGTGTTCGGACCCGTTTTCGCGCTTACCGCGGCGGCAATTCCTATAGTGCTGACTAAAATCGTCGCGCAGAATGCAGCCGCCGGAAAGTTCAAGAACGTGCGTAAAATAAGAAAGGTCGCTCTCCGGGCGGCGGCCCTGCTCGGCTTCGGCGGGACGGTGCTGATTTTAATTATAACCGTGCCTTTCACGCGCTTTATCGCAGACGCACCGAAAAGCATACCTTCCATGCTGATTATCGCGCCGTCTGTGTTCTTCTGCTGTATCGCGTCGGTATACCGGGGGTATTACGAAGGATTGCGAAACACGCTCCCTACCGCAATTTCACAGGTAATTGAGGCAGTTGTAAAATCTGCGCTCGGCGTTGCGCTGTCGCTTTTTGTCCTGCGCGCAACCGGCTCGCTGTCTTACGCGGCGGCGGCGGCGGTACTCGGGATTACAATCAGTGAGGTTTTCGGTTTATTATTTTTGGTCCTGCGCAGCTTTAAAAGCGACGGTATTTCAAAAGAAGAGCTTGATTTCAGCCCCGAACCCGAAAACGGCATGAAACTGCTCAAAAAATTCCTAAAGGAAGCCTTTCCTATTACGCTCGGCGCGCTGGCGATTAATTTAAACTCGTTAATCGACCTGCTCACAATCACAAACTGTATAAACTTCGCCATTACGCAGAACCGCTCATTTTTCCTTGCGAGATTCACATACGGGCTTCAGGGAGGAATCCCGCTTGAAGACCTCGGGAACTTCATCTACGGCAGCTATACCGGAATTGTAGCTTCGATTTTTACACTGATTCCCGCTATGACCGGCATGCTCAGCAAGAGCGCGCTTCCCGCCGTAACGGCGGCTTGGGAGCGGAAAAACCTCGACTTGCTTGCGCGGAACTTAAAAATCTTGTTTAAAAGCACCTTTGTGGTTGGGTTGCCGCTCTGTCTCGGAATGGCGGTTTTCTCCGAACCTGTTCTTTCACTGCTTTACAGCACAAAGCCTGCTGAAGCCTATATTTGTGCGCGCCCGCTTTTCATTCTCGGCATGGGGGGGATTACACTGTCGCTGACGGGGACGCTGTTCGCGGTTTTCCTCGCAGTCGGACGGTCTGATATTCCGGTAAAATTAATGCTCACGGGTGCGGCGATAAAACTGTGCCTGAACATTTGGCTTCTGCGAATACCGGAACTGAACATCAGCGGCGCGGCGATTGCAACAGTCGGCTGTTATGCAGTTATTTGCATTATAGGATTCTTCTGCCTTGCACGGCTTATAAGAATTAAGCTCGGGCTGCCTGTGTTCTTCGCAAAAGCACTGTTGAATTCCGCGTTGTGCGCGGCTTCCGCAGCAGCTGCGTTTAACTTCGTTTTCGCCGGTAACGGCAGAATAATAGGGCTCATGCTTTCAATCGCAGCCGGGGCTTGCGTTTACGGCGCGGCAACTTTCATTACCGATAAAAATACTTTCATGAGTTACATAAAACGATTCTCTAATCAGCGCAGTAATTCTTCCTGTTAATATCAACAATATCCGAAAAATCATCATCAAACATTTCCATAAGCTCGTGTGTACCGTTTTGGATTTTATACTCCATCTCCTCGCGATATAGCGGAATCAGCTGATAAAAATGCACTTTTTCTTCCGCGCCTATATCAGCTTTAAAGGCGTCGTTCCCAAACACGTAAGGCATTTCCACTAACATACAGCAAAAACCCGCATTGTCGGCGAACGGGCTTCCACACGGGACAGTATGCCCCCAGCCAAGCCAAACTCCCTGTACGACCGGCATGCGCGCAAGTATTTTCAACCAGCGCAGAGGCCAGTATAGATTCTCGTTCGGTTCCTCTTCTTTATCCCCTTCACTGAGCTCTTTGGGGAATTCCCACGTTTCGGGAAGTCTTATTATGTACTCCGCGCGCCTTGAATTAATGGGATGTTCATACTCATCGGGAATATTCATTTTGAAAGCCCCCGCGCCACTCGTTACAAGTGTGTAGCCATCGTATTTTTCATTCGGCTCAATCAAATAGATGTCAACGTGAATATCGGGAGAATAGATTTCGTGAAATACTTTTTCGCTCTTACCAAAATACTTATTAATATGCGCTTCTAACTTCTCACCCTGTTCCCTGCTGTAAAGATGCTGTGTTTGCTGTGTTTTTTCCTGCTCCGGCATGGTTAATTACCTCCTGATTATAGTTTATTTTACCGTGAAATTAAGTTCACCCGCTGTTTTTTTCCCGTCAGCCGCACCTGCAAACATCATAACGTTTTTATAAATGTCGCCCTTTTCGATGCTTGATATCCCGCTTGCAAGTTCGTCGTAATATTTCTCAATCAGTTTGTAAAACGAGAGCCGCTTTGCTGTTTTTATTGCACTCTCGAAGTCTTTGTCATCGCTCAGAATAAGCCGCGAAAAAGAACGGCCGATGTCTCCCATCGCGCAATATAGTGTATAGTTTTTTTTAACATCGCTTGTTATATTAAGATTTATCCCGGGTAACGCCAGAACCTTGAGAACCTGCGCCATTTTCGCGGTTCGCGCTTTAATCTCTTCGCGGTTTTCAGTAAAAACAAGTTCAAACACCTCCTGCCCTGCGAGGCGTTTTTTTTCGTCTGCCGCACGATTCTGCTGAAGCGTGAAGATTCCGTCAACAGAATAAAGGTCAGCGAGTTTCAATTCATGAAACGTAATTGCATAAAGCGAGATGAAACCCATACGCTCTCTCGCGTTAGAAAGGTCGATTATTTTTGTGTATTTTTCTTCTTCATAAATCCCGGTTACAGTCTCTTTAGCGAAAGTAAGACCTTTCGCGGTCAGATTGTGGTGAAACATCTCACTGTTGAAGTGAAGAATGAATTCAAAGTCGCGCTTGGCAGCTTTAAGCAATCCGAGAAGCACTTCACCATTTACTGCGGCGAGATAGCCGGTTATTTTTTTGAGGTGCGTTTTACTGACTGCGGAAGCCCTTTGCTTCTTTTGAAAACGCTTATTCAGCTTCGGGCAAGCCGCTTCAAAAACAATCTGCTCCGGCGGCGAAAATTCAAAGCAGCCGTCATTCATGAACAATCGGCTGAAGTAAACCCGCTTGCCTTTTAAAATTAATTTCAACAGCAAAAGACGGCGCGCATCTTCTTCCGAACCGCTTGTTTTTTTCATTTTCACTTTAAATGAGGAAAGCGGCTTCGCCTCTATCAGAATAAGTTCGTGGTTATTTATATTAAATTTTTGAGTCAGGGCGCTTGTTTCAGGCTCAACTATATCACCCTCAACATCTGCAGCGTATTGAAGGTTGTCTTTATTGAGAAGCGGATTATCTCTTAAAATAACTTTCATACTATATAGTATAGCACATTCTTGATTTTTTAGCAAATTTATGTTATAATTAAAAGAAAAATTCAGGAGTGCTGATAAAATGAGGGATATAAAAGCTTACAAAGAGCAAAAAATCGCGGAACTCCGCGAAAAAATCGGCGGAGTATCCGCCCCGGACAGTAAAAAGGCTCTGCTCGGGCTTTCAGGCGGCGTTGACAGCTCTGTCTGCTGCGCGCTTTTGGCGCAGGCAATCGGAAAAAGGTTGTTCTGCATCTTTGTTGACCACGGTCTTATGCGTAAAAACGAAGGTGATGAAGTCGAAGCTGCTTTCGGCAATATGGACATAAATTTTATACGTGTTGATGCGGGAGCGCGGTTCCTCGGAAAACTCGCAGGTATCACCGAACCTGAACAGAAACGTAAAATCATCGGCGAGGAATTTATCCGCGTATTCGAGGAAGAAGCGAAAAAACTCGGCGAAATAGATTTTTTAGCACAGGGAACGATTTCTCTTGATGTTATTGAATCAAAGGGCGCAATTAAAGCACATCATAATGTCGGCGGTTTGCCCGATTCAATGAATTTCAAGGAAATCATCGAACCTTTAAAAGAGCTTAATAAGGAAGAAGTCCGTGAGCTCGGGCGTGAGCTCGGGCTTCCCGCGCCTCTGACAGACCGTCAGCCGTTTCCCGGACCGGGGCTTGCAGTGCGCTGCATAGGTGAGCTTACAAAGGAGCGCCTTGATATTCTGCGCGAAGCTGATTACATCTTCCGCTCAGAGCTTACCGGGGCGGGAATAGATAAAGACGTAAGTCAATGCTTCGCCGCGCTTACCGATATGAAGGCGGTCGGTATTAAAGACGGGAAGCGCACTTACGGCTATATCGCGGTTCTGCGCGCTGTCAGAACTACCGATTTCATGAATGCGGAAGTTGTACGGATTCCGTATGAGGTTTTAGAAAAAGTTTCCGCGAAAATAACATCCGTGGTTGACGGCATCAGCAGGGTCGTATATGATATTACAGATAAACCGCCGGGGACTATTGAGCTTGAGTAGTAAAATAGGGCTGTGAAACTGCGTGGATAAAGGGTTTTAGTTTTGCGTGGTACTGTTTTGGTGTTATTTTGAGAATTTACATCGGAATTTCAAAATCATCCACCGCCCAATTATCTATTCCGCTACCATCTTTTTCTTCTTTCCATTTTTGCCACCCATAACCATGTAATTCTTTTTCCGTTTCTTCTTCATCCCATTCCGCATCTTTAATACGTTGGTGTTCCAGTTCTTGCTCAGCTTCTACCCAATCAAAATCATTATCAAACTCATCGGCATATAAAATCTCATCATTTGCAAGAATCTCTTTAATATCGGGTGGCGGTATATGACAATTACTTGTCACATCAAGGACGGCTTCCCGTCCAAAAAGGCTATACCGTGGATTTCCTCACCAAAAAGAAGAAAAAGAACGAGGGTGAAGTTCCACAGTATTTCGTGGAAAACTCACACCCCGGCATCGTTACGCCGGAGGTTTTCGACTTAGTGCAGACCGAAATCAAGCGGCGCAAGTCACGGGGCGGCAAGCACAGCAGGATTTACCCATTTTCCGGCAGGGTTATTTGCGGCGAATGCTCCGGCGTTTACGGGGAGCAATATCTATAAGGAACACAGTTTCGGCAAGCGACTGTTTGCAAAAATCCCCCGC
>JAITFV010000068.1 GCA_031281115.1 Oscillospiraceae bacterium
GGATTAAAGAGGATTAAAAAATGACACCAAAAACTTTCACAACGACATTCTGCGGGCGGGAGCTCGCTATTGAAACCGGAAAAACCTGTGAGCTTTCCAACGGTTCGTGCTGGGTTCGATACGGCGAGACAGTAGTAATGGTAAACGTGGCTGCGAGCGAAAAACCCCGCGACGGCATAGATTTTTTCCCGCTTTCGGTGGATTTCGAAGAGCGGCTTTATTCAGTCGGTAAAATCCCCGGCGGCTTCTTAAAACGCGAAGGCAGACCCAGCGAAAAATCGGTTCTGACTTCCCGCGTGGTAGACAGACCTATACGGCCGCTGTTCCCGAAAGATATGCGTAATGACGTAATCGTGGTTATGACTGTTTTAGCAGTTGACCCCGATTGCTCACCTGAAATTGCGGGAATGATTGGCGCATCGGCTGCGCTGTCTATTTCCGATATTCCGTGGGACGGCCCGCTCGGCGGTATTTCCGTAGGGCTTGTTGACGGTGAAATCGTGCTGATGCCGAATGCCGAACAACGCGCAAAAACCGATTTAACTTTAACGCTCGCTTCAAGTGCGAAAAAAGTCGTGATGATTGAAGCGGCTGCGAATCAAGTTCCCGATGATATTATGCTTAAAGCGATTGACTTAGGTCACAAAGAAATCGTAAATACGATTATACCTTTTATCAATGATATAGCCGCAGAAATCGGCAAAGAGAAATTCGAGTTTCCGTCGATGGATGTTGATAAAGAGTTGTTTGCAGCTATTTGCGCATTTGCTGAAGAAAAGGTTAAACACGCATTAGACACCGATAATAAAAATATCCGTGAAGAGCGGCTGACACCCGTTAAAGATGAGATTCACACGAAATTCGGTGAGCAGTATCCCGAGCAAGCAGGGCAAATAGATGAATGTATTTATAAGCTGCAAAAGAAAATAGTGCGTAACTGGCTGCTTGAAGGCAAGCGTGTTGACGGCAGAAAGTTAGATGAAATCCGTACACTGACGTCTGAAGTAGGCGTGTTGCCGCGTGTACACGGCTCCGGTTTATTCTCACGCGGGCAAACGCAGGTGCTGACTGTCACAACACTCGGTCCAATCAGCGATTCACAGCGCATTGACGGGCTTGACGACGAGGCAACCAAGCGTTATATGCATCATTATAATTTCCCCGGTTATTCGGTAGGCGAAGCGAAAACCAGCAGGGGCGCGGGACGGCGCGAAATCGGGCACGGCGCGCTCGCTGAAAAAGCATTAGAACCGGTAATTCCTGCCGTTGAGGACTTCCCGTATGCGATTCGCTTAGTTTCCGAAATTCTTTCGTCGAACGGCTCAACTTCGCAGGGTTCAATCTGCGGCTCTACGCTTGCTCTCATGGACGCGGGCGTACCGATTAAAGCACCTGTAGCGGGCATTTCCTGTGGGCTTATTACCGAGGGTGACCGCTGGATGACCATGATTGATATCCAGGGTGTTGAAGATTTCTTCGGCGACATGGACTTTAAAGTCGCGGGTACTCACAACGGTATTACCGCGATTCAAATGGATTTGAAAATCGACGGGCTTACCCCCGAAATCATCAAGGAAGCCATCGAAACAACGCACAAAGCGCGCATTTATATACTCGATGAAGTTATGCTTAAAGCGATTCCCGAGGCGCGCCCGACAGTTAATAAGTACGCTCCGAAGATGCTTAATACAAAAGTGCCTGTGGATAAAATCCGCGAGATTATCGGCACCGGCGGCAAAGTTATTCAAAAGCTCTGCGCTGATTATGAAGTTAAAATTGACGTTGACGAGGACGGAAACGTGTTTGTTTGCGGCATTGATATGGAAAAGTCGCAGGCGTGTATCGAAATGATTGACGCAATAGTCGCAGAACCGGAAATCGGCGCAATTTATAAGGGTAAGGTTGTTCGCGTGACCGGTTTCGGCGCATTTGTGGAGTTTGCGCCCGGCAAGGAAGGTATGGTGCATATTTCCGAGCTTGAAAACCGCAGGGTTGAAAAGGTTGAGGATGTTTGCAACATGGGCGATATGATTATCGTAAAAATCATTAAAATCGACCAGCAAGGGAAAATCGGGCTTTCACGCAAGGAAGCACTCGCGGATATCGAGAAGAAAAAAGCGGAAAAAGAGCAGGAGTCACAAGGCACAACGCTTTAATTCAAATTTAAAAACAAATGGGTTCCACTGCGCGCGCAACGGAACCCATTTATTTTTACGATTATTAATTTTCAGTTCCCGTAGCAGGTGCGGGTTCTTCTTCTGCCGGTGCTTCTCTCTGTCCGAATTGTTCCTGAACCTTCTTCTCCTCTTTTTCCCGGATACCCTTGAGCTGTGCGTTAATTCTGTCGATTATAGGCGTAGCGGCTTCTCTTTTCTGCGGTCCTTCCAAAGCTCTGCCTATGTTATTATCAAGATTTCTGTTCATAATGTCGAGATTTCCGGTCAAAGCTTCTAATTGCTCTCTCTTAAACGTAGTGTCAACTCCGCGGAGTTGGTCCATGCGTATTTCGGACAGCAGGGTTCTTGCGCGGTTTTCAATACCGACACGAGCCGAGTTCATCGTCGTGACTGAAGCCATGGCTGAACCCGCACCGAAGAAAAAGTCCATACCGGTTTGATTTCTGTCGCTGTTGTTAGTGCCGAGCGACGAAAAAAGCCCGCTCTGGCTTTGCTGAATAGAAGCAAGGCGCTGAGCCTGAAGTTCCTGCGCTTCCTCCTTGGTGGCGTTTTTCGGAACAATCGCGCCCCCCGAAATCATATTGTGTATAGTAGACATAACATTCTCCTTTTAGTATAAAAATAGTCAAATCCGCTCATATTTAATTATCGGATAAACCTGAAAAAACTTTAGTTTATTTTAGAATTTTTGCGCAACTTTTTTTATTTCTGCGCAGTGTTAAGAATATAAGCGCGTTTTCGCCGGTGCCGCGTGCAGGCAAAGGCGAAAGCAGGGGCGAGGGTTTACCCTCGCCCACACGCGTCTTAGGGATTGCCAAGAAATAAACTTGACAATCCCTTATATAATTTTTGAGTTATTCATGACAAGTCTAAAATTAATCCCCAGCTTCTCCGCGCTGCGGCGGCAAAGCGACATTCTTTGCAGAAATATCTCGAAATATTCCATAATTGAGCTGATTTCCTTGTCGATTATTAAGTCAAGAAACAGCTCGCTTTTGTCTTCAGAGAAATAATACCGCGACTGCACACAAGCGTAATTCACCCTGTCGTGAATGTCGTTTATATTCCCTTCTCCGCGAACACGGGAACGGCGAACATCCATCTTGTCAGCTAAAATTACGGCAGCAGCAATCGCGTTTACAGGATTTGCCGTGCTCTCGTCATGGTTGCCGATTGCGGAAATAATCACCGCTATTTCTTCAGCAGGCATGGCAAGTTTATCAAGAAGCTGCAGCGCTATGATTGCACCTGTATGTGCGTGATATTTGCGATTGACAACGTTCCCGATATCGTGCATGTAGCCCGCGATTTGCGCAAGCTCGCACTCGCGCTCGGGATAGCCGAGCGTGTGTAAGATATCATAGGCGGCTTCCGCCGTTATAGCGGCGTGAGGTCCGCAGTGCTCGGTGTAACCCATTGATTCAAGCGCCTTGTCAGCATGTTCTATATAAGTTTTAACATCGCTGTTTTGCTTTATATATTTGTAGGTTATATTGCTCATATTTATACTCCTTCATAAGAAAAAACTTTTAACAGCAACGAGAAACCCCATGCAGGGAACGCATAGATAATCATTGCGATATAGCTGATTAAATTGAAAACACTAAAGTGTTTTCTCGGCAAGCGTTGCTTGCCGCCGTGCCATCAGCACGGACAATCAGCTATGCAGTCAAGTCAAGCCGCCTTTGGCGGTTCGCG
>JAITFV010000075.1 GCA_031281115.1 Oscillospiraceae bacterium
TCAATTTTTCAAGTTCATATTTTTGCATGATTTCATCGTCAAGTGCAGTAAAAGCTTTGCTCTCGCCTACGTCCCCCTGCCTGCCTGCCCTGCCTCGAAGCTGGCGGTTTATACGCGAGCTTTCCCGCATGGAAGTGCTCATAACATACAGCCCGCCCGCCTCAACAGCAGCTTCCCGGCTTTCCTGCTTATATCCGCCTAACAGAATATCTACCCCGCGCCCTGCCATGCTCGTGGAAATCGTTACGGCTCCGGCGGCTCCGGCATTTTTTATTATTTCGGCTTCCGCTTCATTATTCTTGGCGTTTAAAACCACAGCTTCAATCCCCGCTTCGCGCAGCTTAACCGCAAGTTTCTCGCTTTCTTCTATGTTCTCGGCGCCTACAAGCACGGGCTGCCCCTTCTCATGAGCGCGGATTATTTCACGCTCAATCGCAGCAAGTTTAGTTTCATAGTTAAAGTAAATCTCCATCGGGTGGTCAATCCGCTGCGAAGGCAGATGCGGCGGGATTTTCCCGGGTTTCAAGCCGTAAAGCAGCTCGAATTCCTCATCAGACGGAAAAACAGTCCCTGTCATACCCGAAAGATGCTCGTACTGCCGTATGAAATATTGAAGAGGCACGGTTCCCATCACGACGCCGCGCTGTTTGGCTTTTATTCCGTGCTTCAGCTCAACCGCAACCTGTAAAGCTCCCGGATAGCGGCGGTTCATCGCTGCCCTGCCTGTGAATTCGTCAATAATTAATATCTGATTATCTTTCACAATATAATCAACGTCTTCTGTCAGCGCGAAATGCGCGTTAAGGCAGTCGTTTATGTCAGAAAGCAGCGGCTGGCTCTCCTCATTATATAAGCCAACACCGAAGAAAGCTTCGGCTTTTTCAATTCCGCTTTCCTTGAGGTAGGCGTTATCGCCCTCGTCAGAAGTCCCATAATCCTTTTCGGTCAGTGTTTTTACGAATTCGTGCGTTTTTTCGAGTTCGGCATCAACGCCCGCAGGTACCGAACCGGCAATCACAAGAGGAATCCTCGCTTCATCAATTAAAATACTGTCAGCTTCATCAACAATGGCGGCATCGAAGTTTTTATGCAAAACATCTTCCTGCTTATCTGTGACAAAGTCCCGCAGAAAATCAAAGCCGGATTCTTTTGCGGTATTATAGACAACATCGGCACTGTAAGCCGCTTTCCTCTCATTTTTAGACGCAGATTCAACTACATAAGCGATTTTCATGCCGAGCAGGTCATAAATCGGCTTCATCCAGTTATAATCGCGCTTTACAAGATAATCGTTATATGTCAGAATATGCACTTTCCGCCCCTCTAAGAAGTGCAGATACGCCGCGAACACCGCCGAAATCGTCTTGCCTTCGCCGGTTTTCATTTCTATTACCTTGCCGTTGTAAAGAGCGAGCGCCGCCTCAATCTGCTCATCATAAGGTGCAAAACCGACACCTTTAATGCAGGCGCTGCGACACGCCTCGAAAGCTTGTTTAAAATCTAAATTTTTCATAAACATAAGTATAGCATGAAATTGCTTTTTAGTCAACAAATTCATGCTATAGTCGTTTTATAGCCAGTTAAGTTAAAAACGCTAAAGCGTTTTTAACCCGCGGCATATACGCCGCGAACCGCCAAAGGCGGCTTGACTTGACTGCATAGTTGATTGTCCGTGCTGATGGCACGGCGGCAAGCGCCGCTTGCCGAGAAAACACTTTAGTGCTTTCAATTTAATCAGCTATACATTTAAACCGCCCCGCGCCAAACTTCTTTATGCGATTATATAGTCGTTTAAAACGACTATGGTTGCGGTGAAACCGCAACTCGCCGCGTAGCGAGCGAAAATTTAGATTGGATTCATTCCAATCTAAATTTAACTAACTATAATTCAACGGCAGGCTTCTAACTCATTATTCCTATTTTCTACCTGAATTACAAGGTTTTTCGCCATTGAAATAATCTTTTCGATGTCACCGCCGTAAATTTCGTTCTCCAGCGCATCAATCCACAGTAAGATGTTCTGCTCCGTCTGTGCGACGTTCGGGTGCGATTTTATGGGGCTTGCGCTGACCTCATCGTATGCTTTTTCCACAAACTTTTTTGCTTCCTTGTCTTTTACACCTTCTAAGAGCAGCTCTAATTTTTTAGTTGCTCTTCTGACATATGCGATTTCTACGGCACGAACTTCTTCAACATCGGCAATCTTCTCATTCAAGATTAAATTGGCAACTAAGATAATTCCATAAAAACCTGCAAGAATCAATTGAATTACGAAAGCGATGTTCATAGTTTCCGGTGCCCATAAGATGAAAAATATACCTACTAAGAACTGCGTAATAAAGTATGCTGAAGAAATTGAATAAATAGAAAACCCGAAAGCTGCCGCGCTTTTGCCTTTGCGAACCAAGAAAGGTGTAATTATCAACATTGCATAAGAAATATGAATGAAAACATACGAAATCCAAACAGCAGCGTTAGCGCGCTCGGTTCCGCCGATTAAAAAGAAAATCACATTAAATATTACAAGGAAAATTGCATCGAGAACAATCCATAGTATGTTTTGCTTTTTCATTCCGGAAACTCCTCCTACATTCTGCTCATGATTTCTGCTTTTTTAGTGTCAAACTCTGCCTGGTCAATTAGCCCCATATCAAGCATATCTTTCAATTTTTTGAGGCTGGCAACAGGGTCTTCAACAGTGGCAGCCGCTTGCTGCACAGGCTGCTGCTGGAACTGCTGCGGCTGAGGAACTTGCTGCATGGGCTGCTGGTACTGCATAGGCTGCTGATATTGCCCCTGCATGGGCTGCATCATCTGACCGAACATACCGCCTGCCGCCATTCCCATACCGAGTCCCATTCCGGCAGCCGCGCCACCGCCTGCTCCCGGATTACCCGCTGCGGCGTTCATAGCTTTCATCATTTCCATTTTCTGCCAGCGTTCATCGCCCATTTTATTCATTCTGTTGACATCGCGGTCGGTATGGCGGTCGCCTTCTCTGACTTCCCACTCTAATTTATTGTATTTCTCACGGATTTCCTCTTCCGGCTCAAGCGTTTCGATTGAGAAATTTTCAAGGTAAAGTCCATATTCGTCGAACGCTTCATTTATACGCGGTGTAATCGCTTCGGAAAAAGCTTCCAAATCACCGATGACCGCAAATATTTCCTCGTCTTCAAGTTTTCTCTTAATAGTAGTTTTGATTTTCTCAACAATTCTGGTATCGAGAAAATTTTTAATTTCATCCGCTTCAAAGCCGCGGATTTTTGCACCTACCATTTTTTTAAGAAAGATTCGGGAGTTTTTTGCTTTAATATTATAGCTTCCGTAACCGCTGATTTTTACATACTGACCGAGAACTTTATCTTTAACCGTCAAGTCTCCCATGCCCCAGTTAATTTCCATGCTGGTTGTCTTATCAACATAGATAACATAACAGGGATAGCGGCTTATGCCGCCGGTCATGGCATTTCTTACACGGCTGAAGAACGGAAAGTTTGCGGTCGCCACGTTATGCGTACCGGGAGGTAAAACTTCGGAAATATCGGCATCTTTAATAAATACAGCTTCCTCGTCGAATCCGACTTCCACTACCGAGTTATTGTTGAAATCCTCTTCCCACTGCCGCCATACTAATCGTTTTTCCCCTTTTTCGATTCCGCAGGTATTTTTTATTACGTCTGCGAAATTTTTCTTGCCGGTAGCGTAATTGGCTTCATTTGGGTTTTTCTTGAACAGCGCCATGGCAGACCCTCCTTTAACTTTAATATTACCTAAAATCCCTACCACAATTTCGGCAATCATAAGTCTTTCCCTTATGTACCTCTGCGGCTTTAAATGAATTTATAAAACCAAACACGCAGCCGCCGCCTTTATCACTTACAATAACTTCTTTCTCGGACACTTGTATATCTGTTGAATTGCAACTCGGACAAACTATTTCTTTGTTCTCCATTAATTTGGCTCCTTAATTAAACTATTTTGTCATTTGGATAATGAATTTTATAAATATTTCCTCTGCATAAAAAAACTAAACGGTAATAGCTCTTGCACAAGCCAACAATACTGCCGTATTTCTTAACAGCTAAAATTGTATATTCAGAACATGTCGGCATGAACAGGCAACGCCGTCGCATTTCGTCAGGTGCGTAATGCTGATAAAGCTTTATTAAACCTATTATTGCGTATTTAGAAAAAAAGAACAATTCAACCAAAACAACAGCCGCACATATAATTACGACTGAATAAGAGGGATAACTTTCGATAAAATCCCTAAAAGCAGGAGATAAATATGTAAGGAAGCCGACCTCAATAAGAAGATAATGTAACAGCCATATCAGTACTCCTGTAGCGGCGATAAACAGCAATAGATACACTATAACTTTTTTATAACTTGTATCCGGTCTGTTGAGTTTACGAAAGTGTACATAATTATACGCGACACTCTCTTCCCACTCGGTCGGCATTCGATACATACTTTTTTTATTGTTCTTTTTTCTCACGAAGCTTTGCTTTCATGCCTTGAATCGCTTTTTCTGTGTAATCATTGTTTTTTGTTGCACAATAAAACTTGTCACCCATCGCAGAAATCATAAAACGATTAGATTCTACATTGGTGCGTCCAAGAACAGCTTCACCTTTACAGTTCTTCTTAATCGGAACTAATTTTTCAGCTGTTTCGGTAGTAGTTGAAAAGTTAGTAATATCTTTGTAAAAGTATTCTTCAGTCTTCTCATTTTTTGTATCGTTCGCCATATTGAAAGTATATTGATACGCATAAACTTGTGTCGAACTAAAAAACACCCAAGTTATCATGTACGCAGAACTTCGCCACAATCCGTCCTTTCCGGGAACATCTATGGTTTTTTCGTCGAACCAGTAAGCTTCAAAGTGAATCGGTGCAACCTCGTTCACTTGAGATTCATCAAGACCGATTTTGTCAAGAGCCTTTTGCTTGAAATCTATAGCTTTTGCTTTCGCCATAACCATAGCATCGTATTCTTCGTCTGTCAAGCCCTTTTTAAGACAGCCTGCCTCGCCGTATAAATACCTTATAGCAGCTTTTTGTTCATCAGTTCTGCCCTTTAAAAGATTATTTAATTCGGCTTTCCTTGCCGCAATATCTGCAGCTTTAGCAGCTGCCGCTCCCGCTATCATTCCGCCTAACCCCATGGCTAATTCCTCCTCAAAATGTTAAAAAATTAATATTTCATTGCCCTCCGGCAATATGAACTTAATTATAATCGTTTAAATTGAAAACTGTTCCACAGTTTCAATTTAAACGGGTTTCCGCTGCGTGAGCGCAGC
>JAITFV010000113.1 GCA_031281115.1 Oscillospiraceae bacterium
TTCATTCAAATGTCAACAAGATTTGCTATAGTGCGATTATATACAAAGGCGGTAAATTAAAATGAAGGCAATAATCATGGCGGGCGGTGAAGGTACGCGTCTGCGTCCTCTTACCGGAACAATCCCTAAACCTCTTGCGAAGCTCTGTGGACGCCCCGCGGTAGAATATATTTTAGACCTGCTTATTAAACACGGCTTCTCCGAAGCTGTTTTCACTCTTCGTTATAAAGGAGAGATGATTGAGCGGCTTTTCGAGAGTGAATATTACATGGCGCAAGCGTTCGATAAAGGCATAAATTTACGTTTTTCTTATGAAGATGAGCCACTCGGAACCGCCGGCTGTGTTAAGAAAGCAGCGGCAGATTTCACCGATGATTTTCTTGTTATCAGCGGCGACGCCCTATGCGATTTTAATTTGTCGGCAGCACTTAAATTCCATAAAGAAACGCAGGCGGAAGCCACAGTCATAACTAAACAGGTAAGCGACCCGCGTGAATACGGACTCGTGATTTCCGACGGCGCGAACAGCGCAATTACGGGTTTTTCGGAGAAACCGTCGTATCTTAACTGCATTTCCGATTATGCTAACACCGGCGTTTATATTCTAAATCCGTCTGCACTTGAGCTTATTCCCAACGGCAAAATGTGGGACTTTGCACGCGATGTTTTCCCGAAGATGCTGAAAGAAAAACGCCCTCTCATGGCATTTGCCGAAAGCGGCTACTGGTGCGACATAGGCGACATTGACACCTATGTTTCATGTCAGCGCGATATTTTATCGGGTAAGGTCGATTGTTCGATTAACGCAGAGAGAATCACCGACAGCATTTATTCTGGGAGCGCATTGCCGAGCAATGTTGTCGTTAAAGCCCCGGCTTATATCGGCAGAAACGTGCAGCTCGGCAAAAACTGCGTAATTTCGGGCTCAGTCCTGAGCGATAATGTAACGCTCGGCGCAAACTGCCGTGTAAGCGATTCTGTAATTCTTGACGGTGTTATAACAGCGGGTGGGTTGATTTCAGAGGGTGCGGTAATCTGTGAAAACGTGAAAATAAAGTCTGATGTGCGTCTTTCGGACGGCGCAGTTATCGGTGAAGGCTCCGTTATAAATGAAAACGCGAGCGTTGAAAGCGGTGTGCGCGTATGGCAGAATAAATCAATTCCCGCAAATACCGTAGTCTGCAATGATTTTAAATACGGCGGTAAAGGCAAAATCGAAATCAGCGAGCGCGGAATCACCGGCGATACCAATATAGATATTACGCCTGATTTCGCTGCGAAAACAGGCTGCGCGCTTTCCGCTCTTCACCCGAATAACGTTCTTGTCGCCTGTGAAGAAAATAATGCTTCAGTATCGCTTAAAAACGCATTGATTTCAGGGGTTTCAAGCACCGGTGTAAATTCGTCGAACTGCGGCTTCGCGACGCTGCCTATGTTGATTCATTTAAGCAAGTTAATGCTGTCGGATTTAATTGTGCATATCCGCGCAAATGCCAAGACAGAAATTATAATCCTCAACGGTCACGGACTCGCACTGACACGTCAGCAGGAGCGCAGTTTGGAAGCGGGTCTAAACCGCGCAGAATACCGCAGCGCACCCTGTGACAGCTTCGGCGCGGTCAGTGATATAAAATGCGCTGATGAACTTTATATTTCAATGCTCAATCATATGTCGGATTTTAAATCCGGTTGCAATATAATCCTCAATTGCGGTAATGAACGGCTTTTAGCTCTTTTGAAGCCCGTTTTCGGCAGAATCAGCAGCACAAACGGCGAACAGCTCATAATCACACTCAACAACGCCGGAACCAAAGCCGAGTTCAGGCTCGGGAAAGATTTTGTAATTCATCACGATAATTTAATTCTGCTCGCTTGTCTCGATATGTTTATAAGTGGTTGCGATGTCGCGCTGCCCGCTGACTTCCCGAGTGCTGCCGATGTTCTCGCAGAGCGTTACGGACGCAGAGTTCAGCGTTTTTTCGCCTGTTCCAACGATGATTCCGACAAGAAAGCGCGCGCTACGGCTGAAAGCGAGGCTTTTCTCTGGGATGGTGCTTATTTGGCTCTTTTCGTGCTGGGCTGGATTGCAAGGGATGGTGCTTCACTTATTGAGGCTGCGCGTTCTCTGCCCGAATTCAATCGTGAAAGCCGCGTAATTTTAATTGATTGTCCCCCTCAAAGGATTCTGGGGAAACTTTGCAAAGGAAAAATGGGCTGCGGCGAGGGGATTATAATCAGCGGCGAGGGTGAAGCGAGAGGCGGCAGGGTTCTGCTCCGCTCGAATAAAAAGGGTAACGCATTGTTTTTAATGGCTGAGAGCGTATCCGCTGAAACGGCGAAATCCCTTTGCGATGATGTTGAAACGGAAGTTAAAAGACTAATGCTTGACATTTAATCCTTTATTTGATATAATGAAAGACCAGTCAAAACTTTCAGGGGCGTAAACGTCCCTTACATAAAACATCACGAGGTAATCATGCCGGAAAACAACAAAACAAAAAAAACTTCCGCTGCAAAGCCGGAGAAGAAAACCCCTGTCCAAGACCGGAAAAATAACGTAAAGAAAACACAGAAAAAATCTGTTAAAGTTGAACCTAAGCGAAAAAGGCACGATGATAAATTGCTTCTGTTAAAGGAAGAAATCGCCGGAAAGCAAGCTAAAAAAACATCTCCGAGTGCTGCGCGCCGTTCTGCGGCGGTCAAAATCACCGCGCTCGGCGGGCTTTCCGAAATCGGCAAGAATCTTTATGTAATTGAATGTTCCAACGACCTGTTCATAATTGACTGCGGGCTTGCCTTCCCTGACGAGGATATGCTTGGGGTTGACCTTGTAATCCCTGATTTCACCTACCTTGAAAAGAACCGTGAGCGTTTCCGCGGTGTCGTGCTTACGCATGGACATGAGGACCATATCGGTTCGCTTCCGTATCTGCTGAAAAAAATCAATGTCCCTGTTTACGGCACAAAGCTGACATTGGGTTTATGCGAGGGGAAGCTGCGTGAACACGGGATTTTAAATGAATGCAGCCTCAATGTGGTTCAGCCTCGTCAAACAGTAAAACTCGGTTGTATGAGCGTGGAATTTATCCGTGTCAATCACTCAATTCCCGACGCCTGCGCATTGGCAGTTCATACTCCTGCCGGAATTATCGTGCATACCGGCGACTTTAAAGTCGATTACACGCCCATTGAGGGCGGAATCATAGACCTTGCGCGGTTCGGCGAGCTCGGAAACAAAGGTGTACTCGCGCTGATGTCCGACAGCACTAACGCCGAACGTCCGGGCTACACCATGTCCGAGCGCAAAGTCGGCGACAGTTTCCGTAATATATTCGGCTCTGCGGAAAATCGCAGGGTAATCGTTGCAACTTTTGCAAGCAATATACACAGAATCCAACAAATAATTGATAATGCCGTGTTTTATGGGCGTAAAATCGCGCTTTCGGGTCGCAGCATGATTAATGTTATTCAAAAGGCAATCGAACTCGGCTATGTTAAAATCCCGAGCGGTTTTCTTATAGATATTGAGCAGGTGAACAAATACCCGCCCGAAAAAGTAGTTGTGGTAACAACCGGGAGCCAGGGGGAGCCGCTTTCCGCATTATCAAGAATGTCTGCGGGTGACCACAGGCAGGTAAATATTTCACCCTGCGATTTAGTAGTTATTTCCGCTTCGCCCATTCCGGGAAATGAAAAAACCGTCGGGCGCGTAATCAACGACCTGATGAAGTCGGGCGCGGAAGTTGTCTACGAGTCTATGTACGAGGTTCACGTTTCGGGTCATGCCTGTCAGGATGAGTTGAAAATGATGCTGTCGCTTACAAAGCCGAAGTTTTTCATTCCTGTACACGGCGAGTATAAACATTTGGTTAAACACGCTCAGCTTGCGGTAAAAATGGGCGTCCCCGAAGAAAATATTTTTATTGCGGGACTGGGTCAGCAGCTTGAAACCGACAGCAATTCCATGCAAATCAGTACGCAGGTCACAGCCGGAAAGATTTTAGTTGACGGGCTCGGCGTAGGCGATGTTGGAACCGTGGTTCTCCGCGACAGGAAAAAGCTCGCGCAGGACGGCTTAATTATAGTCGTAGCTTCAATTGAACGCGGAAGCGGGCGGCTGATGTCGGGACCCGATATAGTTTCGCGCGGCTTTGTTTACGTGCGGGAATCCGAGGAACTTATCGACGAGGCGCGTGAACTCATGGAAGAAGCTGTCACTGATTCCGCCGGCAGCTCCATCAGCGTAATGAAAAATAACATCCGCGATGCCATGAGCGACTTTATGTTCCGCAAAACTAAAAGAAGCCCGATGATTCTGCCGATTATTATGGAAGTTTGATGATTGAATTATATGAAAAGGCGGTGAATACTTGAAAAATTTCTACCGCGACAGCGGGCTCATCATCGTCGTCTGCTGTTTAGTGTTAATTCTGTTCATTCTTACAGGTTATATTTACCGCACAGAAACAGATTTCTTCCGGATGATTGCACCTTTTGTCGTGCTTATTTCGGGTTTTTGCATAGGGAAATTGATTGCGGTAACGCGGAAAACCTTTCAATATTTCTCCTTTATTTCCGATGAAATTGAAAAAGCCGATAAAAAATCACTTTATAATCTCCCTGTTTCCGTGGCTATCATTGATTCTGCTTTCAATTTTATTTGGTTCAATAAAAGCTTTCTGCATAACTTCAAAGACGATGCCGCCGTCGGTAACCCGCTTGCTATTGTTACGGATGCAAACGTAGAAAAGCTGTTAGGCGGCGAATCTGCTGAAATCCTATATAACGGAAAATATTATAAAGTCAGTGCAGTGATTACGGGCAGCGCTGATTCAAATTCCAATAATATTTTTGTGATTTACTTTGAAGATATAACGAAAAGAAGCCTTCTCGAAATTGAAAAAAAGCTTTCAAAGCCTGTAGTTATGTTGATTTCGATTGATAATTACAACGAGATGTTCGAGGGCGCTCCGGAAAGCGAGCGAGCGCAAATCACGGTAAAAATCGACCGATTGCTTGAAGAGTTCAGCGCGGGTACAACCGGCATCCTGAAAAAAACCAACCGCGACCGCTGTTGGGCTGTAATCGAACAGCGGCACGCTGATAAATTAATCGAAGAAAAAGTCAAACTGCTTGATAAAGCGCGGGAAATCGCAGTCACGGAGAGGATTCACGTCACATTATCAATCGGCATAGGCTCTACCGGCAAAAACATTTCAGAAAGCGAGCAGTTCGCACGTAACGCGCTTGAAATGGCGCAGGGACGCGGCGGAGACCAGGCAGCGATTAAGACAATCGGCGGGTTTGAGTTTTACGGCGGCGTTTCAAAAGGCATCGAACGGCACAATAAAGTAAAGGCGAGAGTAATCGCGAACTCGCTTGCGGATTTAATTGAAAATTCCGATGTTGTTTACATAATGGGGCATAAATCCGGCGATTTGGACAGTGTAGGTTCTTCAATCGGGCTTGTTTGTTTGATTCGCAACCTCGGAAAAGAAGCATACATAGCTGTTGATAAAAGTACAACACTCTGCGCAGATTTAATCGACAGATTCAAGGAACAATCATTGTTAATCGCTCCTGTTAAGGCACGTGAGCAGTTTACTGAAAACTCGCTTCTTATCATAACCGATACACACATTCCGAATATATTGGAAGATATTGAGCTTTATCGTATGGCAAAGAAAGTCGTGGTAATCGACCACCACAGAAAAATGGTTAATCATGTAGATAATGCTTTAATTTTCTTCCACGAAACTTACGCTTCTTCAGCTTCTGAAATGGTTACCGAACTTCTCCCTTATTACGGTGAAGCAGGAAAGCTATCCGCTCAGCAGTCGGAAGCGCTGCTCGCGGGTATCATGCTTGATACTAAGAACTTTACTGTCAGGACAGGCGTAAGAACCTTTGAGGCGGCGGCGTATCTACGGAAGCTCGGCGCAGATACAGTCAGCGTTAAGTCGCTGTTCGCGAACTCTTTTGAATCTTATAAGAAAAAAATCGCAATCGTTTCCTCGGCAGGAATTTACAATAAATGTGCAATTGCCTACAGTCCGGAGCTTTCCGGGAATATTCGCCTCATCGCGCCGCAGGCAGCAGACGAAATGCTCGGAATTTCGGGGGTTGCGGCTTCGTTTGTGGTATTTCGTTCACAGCAAAACGAGATTTCAATAAGTGCGCGTTCGCTCGGCGAGATGAATGTGCAGTTAGTAATGGAGCAAATCGGCGGAGGCGGGCATCTGACAATGGCAGGCGCACAGTTCACAGGTGCAGACTTAAATGAAATTAAAGATAAATTAATTAAATCAATTGATAAATACTTTGAATTAAATTCATAATTAAAGGAGCGGAAAAGTTTTTAACAAAAATACAACTGAAACGGGGAAAATGTTATTTTCGCTTCGTTTTAAAGCGAAGCTGTTCTCTGTTGGTGAAGAAAGGACTGAATGAAAATATGAAAGTAATTCTCTTACAAGACGTGAAGGGTACCGGAAAACAGGGCGACATCAAGGAGGTTAAGGATGGGTATGCCCGTAATATGCTGCTTCCGAAAGGGTTGGCGATTGAAGCCACGAAGGCTAATTTAACCATGCTTGAACAGAAGAAAGCGTCAGTGCAGCATAAAATCGACACAGCCCGCGGAGCCGCCGAGAATTTAGCGGAATTACTCAGCGGCAAAACAATCAAAGTCACCGCCAAAGCGGGTGAAGAAGGCAGATTATACGGTTCGGTAACATCAAAAGACGTCGCTGCGGCTTTGAAGCAGGAGGGCTTTGACATAGACAAAAAGAAGCTGACAATTCCGGGTGACATAAAAAACTGCGGTACTTATGAAGCGGAAGCAAAACTCTACAGCGGCGTAATCACTAAATTTTCTTTGGAAGTAAAGGGGGAATAATTATGAAAGGCGCAACAACCGCGCAGAAAAACATCGTCAAGAACATAATAATAGCCGTGCTGGCAGTAGCTGTTATCATCTTAATAGTTATACCGCTGCTTGCCGCCGACGCCGAATCTTTAACCAACGTGACCGAAAGAACAGAGATAGAGCGG
>JAITFV010000120.1 GCA_031281115.1 Oscillospiraceae bacterium
CGAAGCAAATGCACAATATTAAGCCGACAAAAGCGCAAGCATTTTATAGGGTTAATATAAGAACGGATTCTAAACGAGTATGCTCTTGCTTTTCAAAACTACTTGTTCATTACTGATTGTTCCTCGTTTCTGTATTCGGTGGGTGTTAATTTTTTATTGTGCTTAAAAACCCGGTTAAACGTTGCTATACTTTGGAAACCGGATTCAAGAGCGATTTCTGTAATCGGAACCTCGGTGTTCGCAAGCATAGACTCTGCGACTCTGATTCGCACCTGCGTAAGATATTCGTAGAACGAAACCCCGGCGAATTGCTTAAACCAGCGCGTGAAATGAAATTTGCTGAAACCCGCTATCTTTGCGACAAACTCAAGCGGTAAATCTTCCCTGTAATGCTGGTTTATATATTCAATGCAGCGATTGAAGTTGACAATATGCACCCTCCGTTTCATGAGCTGGTCGGAAAAAGCTTCGGGAAGTTCCTCGCGTTGTTTCCGCGCCATAAACACAGCCGCAGTGATGATTTTCGCTGTTATGTTCGCCTCATAATAATCTTGCTTCTCTTTGTATTCTTCCAAGGCTTCAAGCAGCAACACCTTCAAGGTGCCGTGAAGCTCCGCTAAATTCGGGGAATTAGGCGTAATCAGCCACGGCTTGAAGAATATAAATGATGCCCCCGCAAGCCCCTTCACAGATTTCAGCAATGTCAAGTCGAACTGCAAAATAATGCATTCGCCGCCTGACTTCGGCGCCTGGATTTCGTGTATATCACCGTTTGGTACGATTAAAATATCGAACTCTTTAAGGCGGTATGAATCCTCGTTTATAATCACGCCATAACCGCCCGTGAGTGGCATTATTATTTCCGTTGCGCCATGCCGATGCTTGGGGTAATTCTCGGTTTCAGTATTGTGGCGCATTACAAAGAGCGACTGCCCGTCGTAATCCACGGTTTTGAGAATCCCCTCAGGTTTTTTTATCATAAGTGATGCACCTCCTTTAAAATCGCACCCTGCAATACGTTTTCACGTTTTCACAAAATGAATGGCAGTATGTTTCCGGAGTATCTATAATAATACCTTACTGAGCAAAAATTGTCAAGCGTCCTGCAATTATTGCTTTTTGAAATATTTTCTTTTCTCAAAAACTGCTAAAATTTATTTATATTGCAAATTATAGCAATATATGATTAGTGAGAAGCAAAATTAGAGTGTATAATATAAGTTAATTGTATTTTTTACAGCAAACCCCTTTTGATTTTCTGTATTTTTATGAAGAGGTTCGATTTTATGTATCAAGACCCCGCCAAGAAAAAATATATCACTATAGGAGTCATCGCGGCTTTGTTTGTCGTGGTGCTTGTTTTTATATTAACAAGGGGCGGAGTGGGCAGTTATTATCACAAATACGCCGGATACGATATGACCTCGCCCGGTTCGAGCCGCGGCAATACATATTTGCAATTCCTCAGTTCTCACGAAAACACCGCTATGCCGAGTACAGGCGTAAGCATTGACATAGCTGCATTTAACGAGGAAACCGCTTTGGGTGTTTCCGTAATTGAAAATTACGAGGGAGCGGGAGTCGCGCTTGTCACCACCGAATACAGCTTCGTTGAATATGAAATTAACGTCCCTGAAGCAGGTTTATATAATTTAAGATTTAAGTATTTCCCGATTTCCTCCCGCGGAATTGACATTGAGCGCGCTGTTTATATAAACGGCGAGATTCCTTTCCTCGGCTCGGAACTGATTACTTTCTACAGAATTTGGGGCGATGCGCCCGGCGGTATCAGACGTGATAACCAAGGGAATGAAATCCGCCCAAGCCAAGTCGAGATTCCGAGGTGGGAATCTGCGTTTTTCACAGACAGCCAAGGGTATTACACAGACCCTTACCGCTTCTATTTTGAAGCAGGTGTGAATACGATTACCCTGCGCGCCGTAAACGAGCCGATAGCAATCAAAAACTTTGAACTCGTCCCCATACGCGAGCTGCCGACACACGCCGAATATCTTGCCGGCTACGATTTATCGCAGTTTCAAGGCGGTCTTAATAATGATTACATAAAAATACAAGGCGAACATTCTTCCCGCCGTTCTTCGCCTTCGCTTTTCCCGTTTTTTGATACATCTTCCGCTACTACCGAGCCTTACAGCGTGACTGCCATCGTACTTAATGCAATCGGCGGCGAGCGCTGGAGAGTACCCGGGCAGTGGATTGAATGGGAAGTTGATGTGCCGGAAGCCGGTCTTTACGCATTTTCTTTTAAAGCGCGGCAGAATTACAACCGCGGAATAGTCTCTAACCGTGCGCTGTTCATTAACGGACAGATTCCCTGTGCGGAAGTGGAGGCTATTCCTTTTTTCTTTAATAATGCGTGGCAACTTGTCACCCCAACTGATAATTACGGAAACGAGCTTTATTTCCCGCTTGAAGCCGGAATTAATACCATCAGATTACAAGTTACTCTCGGCGACCTCTCGGGAGTCCTTGCGCAAATGGAGGAAAGCATTTTCCGCTTAAATGAGATTTACAGGCAGATTTTAGTTATCACGGGTCCCGAACCGGACGCTTACCGCGATTACCGCATTGATGAGATTTACCCCGACATTATGGATAAAATAGCGTTTGAAAGCCGCTATTTGTATAAACTCATGGACGAAATCATCGCCTATTCGGGGCAGATGAGCCCCGAAATTGCCGCGCTGCAAACAATGGCGTCGCAGCTTGAACGGTTTGTCAGGCAGCCGCATAATATCCCGCGCGGCGTACAGGTGTTTAAAGATAATATTTCGGCTATCGGAACCTCGCTCGTAAGCCTGAACTCCTCACCGCTTGATATTGACTGGATTGCAATGACCTGCAGAAATACCAAACCGCCCGTAGTGCGCGAAACCTTCTTCCAGGCGGCGGCTCACGAAATCAGGTCTTTCCTCGCTACCTTCTTCATTGATTATAATAACTTAGGCGACGTCCACACAGGAGCCGATGTCACCGAGGTTTGGATATTCAGCGGGCGTGACCAGAGTACCGTGCTGAAAAACATGATAGATGATACATATACTCCCAATACCGGAATCCCCGTCAACCTTTTCAAAGCGCCGGCGAAAACATTTTTTTCTGACATTGAGAAAAGTGAGAAAAGTGAAACCATCGAAATAATCTCCCGCACAAAAGACACCGTTTACGGCGTGTGCGTCGGAATTCAGAATTCAGAATTCAGAATTCAGAATTCAGAATTCAGAATTCAAAAGTCAGAAGTCGTCCCTCTACCTTC
>JAITFV010000001.1 GCA_031281115.1 Oscillospiraceae bacterium
GAAGAAAGGACTTAATGAAAATATGAACTTAGAAAATTTATTGAATCGGTTAACGCTTGAAGAAAAAATCGGCATGATTCACGGTTGCGGGATTTTCGAGACTGCGGGCGTTCCGCGGCTCGGAATCCCGCCGCTTAAATTCAGCGACGGCCCGATGGGTGTGCGGAATGAATTCATGCAAGACCGCTGGGTTCCCATCGGCAAAAACGACAGCATAACTTACCTGCCGAGCGGCGGCGCACTCGCGGCGGCATGGAGCCCCGAACTCGCTTATCGGCAGGGGCAGGTGCTCGGTGCGGAGGCGCGAGGACGCGGCAAAGACGTAATTCTTGGTCCGGGCATAAACATAAAACGCAGTCCTCTCTGCGGCCGTAACTTCGAGTATATGAGCGAAGACCCGCACTTGATTGCACAAATTGTTGCGCCTTTAATCCGCGGAATTCAGGAGAGCGACGTTGCGGCGTGTGTAAAGCATTTTGCAGTAAACAATCAGGAAACAAAACGCATGGATATCGATGTTGAGATTGATGAAGCCGCTATGAGGGAGATTTATCTGCCCGGCTTTGAGGCGGCAGTCAAAGAGGGCGTACATACCGTGATGTGCGCGTACAATAAAGTTCGCGGGCATTACGCCGGTCACAGCGCGGAGCTGCTTGACAAGATTCTGCGGGACGAATGGGGCTTTGAGGGTGCTGTTGTTTCCGACTGGGGCGCGATTCATGACACTGCCGAAGCCGCGAAAGTCGGCATGGATATTGAAATGTCATACACGCCGGACTTCGATGATTATTATTTCGCGAAGCCGCTGCTCAAAGCTGTCCGTGACGGCAGTGTGAGTGAAAGTGACATTGATAAAAAAGTGCTGAATGTGTTGCGGTTAATGCAGAAACTCAATATGCTTGGCGGCGAAAGAAAACGCGGCTGTTATAACATTCCGCAGCACCGCGCAGTTGCTTACGATGTTGCCGCGGAATCTGTAATTCTGCTTAAAAATGAAGAAAAACTTCTGCCTTTAAAACCGGAAAAACTAAAAAATCTGCTCATAATCGGTGACAACGCGACACGTTATCACGCAGAAATCGGCGGCAGCGCGGAGCTTAAAGTCTTGTATGAAATTCACCCGCTGCTCGGAATCAGTGGGCGGCTCGGCGGCAACTGCGAGGTTACGTATACGCGGGGTTACGCGGCGGAAACATATGAGCTTTTTGATTGTAATACGCACGAAATTTCGCCGGAAATCAACAACGTAAAAATACACCCGCCGAAGCCCGATGAAGACTTGCGGCGCGAGGCTGTCAGGCTTGCTGCGGAATACGAAAACGTGATTTTCACAGGCGGCTTAAACCACCTGCAAGACCGCGAATGTTTCGACCGCGAGGACATGACCTTACCGTACCGGCAGGACGATTTAATTGAAGAATTGCTCGCCGTAAATCCCAATATGATTATTATTATGCATGCAGGCTCACCCGTGGATATGAGCAGGTGGGCAAGCAAAGCGAAAGCAATCGTGTGGAGCTATTACGCGGGTTGTGAGGGCGGTCACGCGCTCGCGGATGTTTTGCTCGGCAATGTAAACCCGAGCGGGCATTTGCCGGAAACATTCGCTGTGAAATTAAACGACTATTCCTCTCACAGCATAGGTGAATTTCCCGGCGGCGAGGACGGCAAAGTGCGTTACTCAGAGGGAAATAAAGTAGGCTACAGGCACTTTGACACTGCAAACACAGAACCGCTTTTCCCGTTCGGGCACGGGCTTTCCTACACGCAATTCGCGCTGTCGGAGCTTTCAGTTAACGGCGCGGAAATTGAATGTGCGGTTGAGAATATTGGTGCAATTCCGGGCAAAGCTGTAGTGCAGTTATACGCAGAAAACGGCTTGTATGCTTTTAAAAAAATCCCGCTTAACGCGGGAGAAAAGAAGCAAGTGCAATTCACGTTTGAAATGCCTGAAAAGCAAAAATTCCGCATAGGGTTTTCCTCGCGTGACATTCGGCTGACAGGAGAAATAAAATGACAAAAGCAGAATATTTAAAACAAATTGAAAAAGTAATCGCAGACGGGAAATTTAAAGACAACTGGGACTCCATGAAGAATATGCCTGTCCCCGAGTGGTACAGAAACGCAAAATTCGGGATTTTTATTCATTGGGGTTTGTACAGCGTCCCCGCATTCAACAACGAGTGGTATTCACGCAATATGTACATTAAAGACTCGCCCGAATATAAACATCATATTGAAACCTACGGCGCGCATAAAGATTTCGGCTACAAGGATTTTATTCCCATGTTCAAAGCCGAAAAATTCTGCGCTGATGAGTGGCTTGATTTGTTCAAGAGTTCCGGCGCGAAGTATATTATGCCCGTTGCCGAACATCACGATGGTTTCCAAATGTATAAATCCGACATTTCACGCTTCAATGCCTTTGAAATGGGACCGAAGCGCGATGTGTGCGGCGAGCTTAAAGCCGCTGCGGAGAAGCGCGGCTTAAAGTTCTGTGCATCTTCCCACCGGATTGAACACTGGTGGTTTTTCGGAAACGGAAGAGAGTTTGAAAGCGATATAAGCGGTGACTTCAAGGAAGGCGATTTCTACTGGGCATCTGTGCCGGAAAATAACCTTGACCACTACGAACTTTACGCGCCCGAACCAAGCAAAGAATTCATGGAAGACTGGCTTGTGCGCACTGCTGAACTCATCGACAATTATCAGCCCGCAGTACTGTATTTCGACTGGTGGGTGCAAATCAAGGCAATGAAGCCGTATCTCAAAAAAATCGCAGCGTATTATTATAACCGTGGACTTGAGCGGGGCGCGCCCGCCGCGATTAATTACAAGCATGACGCTTTCGCTTTCGGCTCGGCGGTGCTTGATGTTGAACGCGGGCAGTTCGCCTCAATGAAGCCTTATTTCTGGCAGACTTGCGCCTCCGCAGCGACTAACTCATGGTGTTATACGCAGAAAAACTATTATAAAAAAAGCAGTGCAATTATCCGCGATTTAGTCGATATAGTCAGCAAAAACGGTTCGCTTCTTCTCAATATCGGGCCTAAAGCGAGCGGTGAAATTCCCGAAGA
The DNA here is from genome assembly GCA_031281115.1 of Oscillospiraceae bacterium. GTDB lineage: Bacteria > Bacillota > Clostridia > Oscillospirales > Ruminococcaceae > Ruminiclostridium_E. The sequence continues at coordinate 3,078 of JAITFV010000001.1, forward strand.
GGAAGTTGCAATCCTGCGCGAAATCGGCGCATGGCTCCGCATAAACGGCGAGGCGGTCTATGACACAAATTGCTTCCGTACTTTCGGGGAAGGTCCGACGCAAATCAAAGAAGGGCATTTTACTGACGGCGAGGAAAAGCAGTTTACAAGCGAGGATATAAGATTTACGCAAAACGGCGCAAACCTGTACGCAATTGTCTTAAAATACCCTAAAGACGGCGTAGTGCGCATAAAATCTCTCGCTGAACGTTCGCCTGATTTCTTCGCGATTGTAAAAGACGTTGAGCTTTTAGGGTTTGATGAAAAACCGAAATTCACCCGTGATGAGAGTGCGCTTATGATTGAAACGAAAACTGTTTCAAGCGAAAACCCGGTGGTGTTTAAAATTACGATTGATTAAAGGTCATCCGCGTCCTGCACAGGCTTCTCGTTTCTGTTCACTGGTGCGCCTGTATAAGAACCGTTCGGGTCTGTATCCGGCGCAATCATATCTGCAATCATCTCGCGCGGTTTTTGCATTACGTTGTTCATTTTTGCGGATTCCGCAGAAATCTGCCCCATGTCACGCGGTGACATGGATTCTATATTTCGCGGCATAAGCGTGGGATTTTTATACTTCTTTTTCATTTTTATGACAATAACCTTTCAAAAATAAAAACACGTTTGCTGCAAACGTGTTTTTATTTTTTGCAAAACAATGCAAAATATACTGCAAGTTGCGAGGTTGGTTGAATTATAATCATTTAAATTGAAAACTGTTCCACAGTTTCAATTTAAACGGGTTTCCGCTGCGTGAGCGCAGCGGGCGCTGTCGCAACAGCGCAAGCCCCTTTAACTTAAAAAGCGAAACGCTTTTTAAG
>JAITFV010000062.1 GCA_031281115.1 Oscillospiraceae bacterium
GATTTGTGCCGAGTTCGCTTTTGAGGCACAAACCTCCCCTTTTACAGGAGCGTCTCCCCTACGCGCAATCCTAACCCGTGCAGGATTTTCGTTTGCTTTTCACGCATTATTTTTTCGCCCGCTTTATCATTTTCATGCTCATAGCCGAGCAGATGCAACATAGAATGTACAGTTAAAAATGCAATTTCGCGCTCTTCTGTATGACCGTATTCGGCGGCGCGTTCCCGCGCAAGCTCTGCATTTATGACGATGTCGCCAAGCATCACGAAGCCGTTCTCGGGGTTGATTTCGTTCAGCGGAAACGATAAAACATCAGTGGTTTTATTCTTGCCGCGGAATTCAAAATTCAACGCGCGCACTTCCCTGCTGTTCGTCAGAAGCACGGAAACTTCGGAGTTTTCTTCAAAGTTTTCCGACTTTAAAACGGCTTCGCAACTACGTTTTATCAGTACGCGGAAAGATTTTCCGCGTTTTGCTTTGACCGCCAAGTTTAGTTTCAATTTTCTCATAAGCCCTCACAATATCCTGCACAAGCCTGTGCCTTACGACGTCTTTTTCGGTAAAATAACAGATTGCAATGTCGTCGATGTTTTTGAGCACGCGGATTGCCTGCACAAGCCCCGAGCGCTTCACATCCGGCAGGTCAATCTGCGTAATATCGCCTGTAATCACCATCTTGCTGTTAAAGCCGAGCCGCGTCAAAAACATTTTCATCTGCTCGCGGGTGGTATTCTGTGCTTCGTCAAGGATTATAAAGCTGTCGTCCAAGGTACGCCCCCTCATGTAGGCGAGCGGCGCAACTTCAATATGTCCTTTTTCCATATTCCGCTGGAACGACTCTGCGCCAAGCATATCAAAAAGCGCGTCGTAAAGCGGGCGCAGATAGGGGTCTACCTTGTTTTGCAGGTCGCCGGGCAGAAAGCCGAGCTTCTCCCCTGCCTCAACAGCGGGTCTTGTCAGTATAATGCGTTGAACTTCCTTGTTTTTGAACGCTCGTACGGCAAGCGCAACGGCGAGATAAGTTTTGCCCGTTCCCGCAGGACCTACGCCGAAAGCGATTGTATTTTTACGGATTCCCTCCACGTACTTCTTCTGCCCCAAGGTTTTAGGTTTGACCGGCTTCCCCGTAAAAGTAATACAGACGCAGTCTTTTGACATTTCTGCAAGTTCCTGCACATTTCCCTCGTCAGTCATTGATATTACGTAGCGCACGGTTTGCTCGCTTATCGTCTCGCCGCGCCCGAGAATCGCCGCTAAACTTTCCACGGCTGAAAGGGCTTTCTGCGCTGCGTCCTCATCGCCGATGATTTTTATATCACCGTCGCGGTTGAGGATTTTCACGTCAAAAGCCCGCATAATTATATTCATGTTCTCGTCAAATGCGCCGAAAAGCGCGTTTGTCATGTCGCTGTTTTCTAATTTGAACGTCTTTTCCAAAGTTTCGCCTTTCTTTCGGCGGCGGCTCACCTCGCAGGATTGCCACACGCGCCCAATTTTGTATTTATACTTTAGTAATAGTATATCACATCAAAGGCGAAAAGGGAAGATTTTTTTATTTTTTAAGAAAGCGTAAATTTTTATATTGACAAAATTAATTGAATAAGTTATAATGTAAATATATCGCCTATGCCTAAAAGGAGGATGAAATGAAACCCGACGAGCTTAGAGTCGTTTATAAAATGTTTTCGGCTTTCATAAATGATTACCAAGACAAACATTTATCGCCGGAAGAGTATAAAACCCATATGCAAACTCTAAAAGATGATGAATGGTACGAATAATATATCATAAAAACCCGGTGGTAAATACCACCGGGTTTTATTCAACAGCTTTGACAATTCACGCTCACACCTGCATTGGCTTCGCCGCCGACATCGCCGCACGAAATACTGACACCGGCATTTACACCCCCTGCTATGTTTCCGCAGTTTACGTTAACGCCCGCTTCAACACTTCCGTTTACATCTCCGCAGTTCACATCAACGCCCGCGGTGACGTTCCCCGCAACATCGCCGCAAGTAACAGTGCAATTTGATTCGACGTTCAGCGCCTCGCCCTTGAAGGTAAATATAAACTTTTCAGGGTTATTGCAGGTTTCAAGAATATTTCTTCCCCTAAAGATTATGCCGCGCAGCTTGTCATCATCGTCCCACGGTGCAAGACCGCCTGCTTCCGCGTTTCTGCCAAAAAGCCGGTCAATGCTGACCCCGAAGATTTCCGCAAGCGCGGGAAGTAGGGCAATATCCGGAGAGGACTGCTCATTTTCCCACTTACTTACTGCCTGGAATGAGATATTAAGCCTTTCCGCGAGGTTTTCCTGCGTCAGCCCGCTTGATTTTCTTAAGTTGAGAATATTCTCCGATAAGGTTTTTAAATATGCTGATTCATTCATGATTTTTCGTCCTTTCAATTTAAACGAGTATAGCGTGATTTCATTGTAACCGATTTTCATGAATGAATCAATAACTTGTTTGTTGAATATGTTTCAACCACAGGTTGAGTTAAGAGCCTGTTTATACTGTTAAACAGCTCTAAGGTACGCCGATGATTCTCTGCTGCGCGATATCTGTCCTGTACACAACCCGAACCTCTGCCGTTATCCCTTCTTCGCACATTATATATTTTTCATCAAATGAAATAATTTCGCTGTCGCCGTAAAAATTTTGCCTGTGAAGCTCAATTTGCTTTTTGAGCCTTTCAAGCACCTGCGCTTGCCCAAGCGTCACTTCGATAAAGTCATAATGCGCGTAAACCTCGGTTTTAAGCCTGAACGGCAGCCGCAGCCCGAGAAAAGCCGGCGCGCGCATTTCCTCCGAAAAAGCAGCATCTTCGGGTTTACTGTCAATTAAAAATAACGGAAAGCCGCGCCCTAAAAATACGATGAAGTTATTTTTGCTTATTCTGCCATTATTCCTTCTTTCGAGCGATATGAACGGCACGAAAAACTCCGTAATTTCTTCACATTCTGCGATTATTTTCGCCGAGGCATGACTTAAAATTATATTCCCCGCGCCGTCGTCAACAACGCCGCTCACAATTACCTCACCCCTGCTCACGCCCGAACCGGGTTCAATTAAAAGTCTGCCTCTATAAACCTCTGTTTCTATGATTATCCCGGTTTTCACGGCAACGATGTTACATGGAACCGTAACAGGGATTTTATCATCCTCGGTTTCAAGCCGCTCGCTTACATTCACATTTATGCGGCTGCCCTGCCGCTCTATATTTACCCATGCAAGACGGTCAAGCTCAAGCGCAAGTGCGAGTTCTGCTTTCTCGGAGTCGTAGTCGTGTATGTTTACCCCGTTTGTTATGCCGTGCTTTTCCATTACTTCGATTATTTGAGACGCAGATAGACTTTCATTGCCATGTACTCTTATATCCCACACAAAATTCGACATGAGCACTATTATTCCCAAGAAACTCACCGCACCAAAAAAGACGCCATATCTATTTTTATAGCGGCGAAGCTTGAAATACGCTCCGTGTCTCTCTTCGACCCTTGTCCGTACTCCGGAATTAAAAGCAGCACGCGCTATTTTTTTATAAAAATATGGTGACATATTAAAATAAATAACGCCGTCTTTATTTTTTATTTCCCATACTTTAATATTGCTTTTTATTAGATTGTTCACAAATGCTTCGTTGTATGACCCTAATACAGACACCACAATATAGCTTTTCATTTTAAACCTCCGCTTTTTCCCCGAACTCAATCGAGCGTATGTTTCCTTTAATGATTACGCCGTCATTATTGAAATTCCGCATTATAAGAGCTGTTCCGATTATTACAAGAGAATTATTCAACAAATCTAACTTGATAATGTTCTCGTCATAAGTTAAAAATCGCTCACAACGGTCGATTACAAGCTCTGAGTTATCCGTGAGCTGAATGTATGAATGTTTATAAAAACCGGCTTTCAATTTATCGAATTTCCCTGCTAATTTGTTTATGTTCATATTTTCATTAAGTCCTTTCTTCACCAACGAAGAACGAAAACAATGTTTTCCCCGTTTCAATCGTATTTTGTTTCAAACTTATACTCTCCGAACGGGCGCACACTGTACGCTTCTGCACATATATACCTTGTCTTTAAAATATATATGTTGTACAGGCTCTTTTAATTCGGAGGAAATATGAAAAAAAATGCGAAAATAATCGCGGCTGCCGCCGTAGTTCTGTTATTGCTGTCGGCTTTGATTTTTGATGCAAAAAATATGACAGGTGCAATTGTCCGTTCAATTGAAACCTGCCTGTATACGATTATTCCCGCGCTGTTCGGGTTCATGGTGATTTCTTCTTATCTGTTGAGGAGTGGACTTTACAGAATTTTATTTAAACCGCTGTACTTGATACTGCGCTGCGTTATTAGGCTTAATGAAGAAGAATTCGGTATTTTTCTGCTTAGTTTATTCGGCGGTTATCCGGTCGGCGCGAAGCTAGCAGCAGAAAATAAATTAACCCGTAATATTTTACCGTATTGCTACTGTCCGAGCCCGGGGTTTGTGATTTCAACAGCAGGATTCGGGCTTTTCTCAAATTCAAGAGCCGGACTCGCCGTTTACCTCTCGAATGTTCTTGCTTGCGTTATTCTTTCAGTATTATTAAACATAAGACGCAAAGATATAACAGACGAAAAAAGCCGCCCGCCCCTGCAATTAAATGCATTTACTCCGGCGGTTATGTCGGCGGGTTCCGCACTGTTCCCTGTTTGTGCCGTTATTGTCGCATTCGGCGTAATCAAAGGCACTTTGCAGTTTATCGGGATAGAAAGCACTATTATTTTCGCAGTCTTAGAAATCAGCAGTATATCGCAATTCGTGCCGAATCCGGTGTTTCTGCCGTTTATTGCCGCGTTGTTTTCAACAGGCGGATTGTGCATTTTAATGCAGATTCCGGCTATATTGGGACCGGGGGCCAAGGCAAAGAATAAAATCCCCTTACGAGGATTTTTTTGGTGGCGCATTCCGGCGGCATTGCTATCTGCAGCAATTTGCAGGCTGCTTATGCCGTTTATTGACTTTACGGCGTATATCCCGGTGAGTACTGCGGAAACAGCAGTAATATCAACGCAAGCGGGAAGCCCGATTGCATCTGCCGCGCTGCTGATTATGGCGGTGATACTTGTGAGGACAGCGGGGGAATCTGCGTCGGCATAGTTTTATTTTCTTTTATAGCCAGTTAAGTTAAAAACGCTAAAGCGTTTTTAATCCGCGGCGTATACGCCGCGAACCGCCAAAGGCGGCTTGACTTGACTGCACATAGCTGATTAATAATCCCCGCCCTGCACCGGCACAGGAACCGCTTCTTCCGTTTTTTTCTCTGAATAAGCTTCTGCGCGTTTATAACCGTCAACTGCGATACATTTAACCGGGCAAATCATTGCGCAAACTCCGCAGGATGTACAGATTTCATAGTCGATAACCGCGCAGTTTTCCTCTACTTTAATTGCATCACGCAAACATTTTTTCACACACGCCCCGCAACCGATACACCCGTGAGAACAAACCTCGCGGGTTTCTTTAAGCGTATGAGGCGATGAGCACATGATTTTTACACGCTCGTTGTGTTTACGCAGGGAAATCAAACCGTTCGGGCAGGCAGGCAGGCACATCCCGCAAGCCCAGCATTTATGCCGGTCAACAACAGCGGCGCCATTCCTGAACGTAATCGCGTCATAAGCGCAGACATCTGCGCAGTCGCCAAAGCCGAGACAGCCTTTTCTGCAGTTTCCTTTACCGTTATAATAACGCCCGGCAGCTACACAGCTTTCAGTCCCGACGTAGATATACTTTTGCTCGGTGGTTACACCTGCGCAGTGTACAAACGCTGTTTCCCGCTCCTCCGGCTTAACCTCAATTCCGAGAATTTCGCCGATTCCCTGCGCTGTTTCAAGACCGCCGGGTTTACACATATTCGGTGCATTATCACCTTTTTTTACACCTTCGGCATATGCTTCGCAGCTTGATAAACCGCAGGCGCCGCAGTTAATCCCGGGCAGGCAGTTTAATATTCTGTCTACAGTTTCGTCGGTTTCAACGTAAAGCGCGCGCGAAGCAAACGTCAGCGCGGCACCCGCCGCACCGCCGACAAACAGAAAAACACCGATAGGTACTATATATTCAATAAACATAACAAATCTCCTGTAATATAAAAATGCACAGCTGGCAGCGGATAGCTGTAATTGTTCACAGTAAAACATATAAATGCTACCCGCCGAAAATTCCCTCAATCATACCGCCGAACCCGATAAAAGACAGCGACATTATTCCCGCCGCAAT
>JAITFV010000066.1 GCA_031281115.1 Oscillospiraceae bacterium
CGCGCGCTTTTTTGTGCAGAAGTGTGTCGCACCGTGTCCTTGTTTCGGGAATTATATAGCGTAACGCTAAGCCGGTTTCATCGCTTGGAATTATGTCCGAATAATTCTCGCGGAGATTAAACCGCGCATTCGTCCTCGCGACGAAGCAAACCGGAAACTCCAATCCTTTTGAAGCGTGGATTGTCATTAGCTTCACGCAGCCTGCGCCGGCTTCGGATTGAGCTTCTTCCGAAAACCGCGCTTCTTCAAGCACTGCGCTGCTTTTCCCGCCGAGCACCTCCGTCAGCCCCCATAACGTGTCTTTCGTGAGGTTCTTTAAACTCTCGGAATAATGCAGAAGCAGCCGAATATTCATCATGGTTTTCGCAGGATTCACGCTTGCAGCCACAAGCGGGTTGAACCCGCCTTCGTTGTAAATCAGGCGCACTAATTTGCTTGCGCCGTGATTGTGGGAGTATGCCGACCATCGCCGCCGGTCGTTAAGGAACTTGCAGTCGTTCAGATTCTTGAAAAGCGGCTTGTTTACACCATTTATGCGTAATTCTGCAATGTCGGCAGCTGTGAAATTATAAAGCGGGGACATCAGCAACTCAAGCAGCGCCAAATCCTCATAAGGTCGCTCTATGACTGTGAGCAGAGCGATTATTGTCTTAATTTCGGGAACTTCGGAATAGTCGCCGCTTTTCTGTTTGTCGAAAGGTATTCCGCGAGCCTCAAAAGCTGCGCCGAACTCTTCCTCCACGGTTGAAAGCCCGCTGATTAAAACTGCGAAATCGCCGTAGCCGCAAGGGCGAATATTGCCGTTCTTGTCGGTAATCCCGAAGCCGTTCCCGAGCATTTCGATAATACGGTTTGCGATATAATCAGCTTCAGTTCTTTTTGTATTTTCGGCGTTTTCAATTATTATCAATTCCGCTTCGTTTTCGGCGCGGGGTTTTGTGCTCAAGCCGAAGATTAATTCCGCGCCGCCGCCGTAATCAATGCCGCCGACCTCCTCAGTCATATTTTTAGTGAAAATCTCATTCGCCGCGCCTATCACTTCCTGCGATGAACGGTAGTTACGGTTGAGCATCAGAGTAGTGTAATCCGCGCTTTCGGTAACACGGGTGAATACCCGCCGGTCAGCGTTGCGGAAGCGGTAAATCGACTGCTTCACGTCGCCGACGAAGAAAAGATTTTTACCGTTGCTGAGCCGTCTGAAAATTTCATACTGCACTTCGTTGCTGTCTTGAAATTCGTCAACAATAATCTCGTAAAAATTGCTTTGTATCTGTTCCGCAATAAAATTGTTTTGCAAAAGCTCCAGAGCGTAATGCTCGGCGTCTGCAAAATCCACGCAGTTCGCCTCTTTTTTAAGTTCGCGGAATTTATCGTGATAAATCTTGAAAAGTCGCGATAATAACTGCATTTGCGGCGCTTGCTTCTCCGAAACAAAATCGAAATCCGCGAGCAACCCTGCGGTTACAATTATATCCTTGAAAATCAGCAGATACTCGCTACGTAGTTCTTTTATGCGGTCTTTAGCGGATTTGTGAGCTTCGGGAGCTTTCCCGTAGTAAGAATTTCCGAATTCGAGCAAGCCGTTTTCGCCGCTCAGCCAGCTTTGTGCAAAAGCACGGTCAGCTTTGAGCCTTGCCTCCATAGAACCGCTGTACGACAGCATTAAACACTCGTCTATGTGTTCAAGGCAGGTTTCCGCGTTTGAAACAATTCTGTTTTTTTCACCTGCAATTAAATTTGCAAAACCGCTTGTATCCGCGTACAGCGCGACTTTCTCGGCGAGCCACTGCTCAGGGAAAGATTGCTTTATATACTCGGTGCAGAGCGCGAGGATTGCCTGTCCGAGCTTGAAATCGCCGGCTTCACCTGTTATTCCGCGCAGAATTAATTTCTCGTCCGTCTTGAATGTAACGCCGTCATAAACAGTTTCCAGTGCAAATTCAAGAGCCTGCTGCGAAAACCGCTCGGTTTCCTTACCCTCGCAGATTCTGAAATTTGGATGCAAGCCCGATTCCTGCGAATAACCGCGTACTAAGTTAATGCAAAAAGAGCTGATTGTGCAGATGTGCGCACTTTCAAGGTTGATTAATTGTTCCTGAAGCCACGATGTTTGAGGGAGGTTGGAAACTGCTGTTTCAAGGCGGGATTTCAACTCCCCTGCAGCATCATTCGTGAAGGTTACGGCGGCGATTTTATTTGCGGGGATTCGGGGATTTTCGCTTGTGATTAGGCGGGTAATCCGTTCGATTAGCATCGCGGTTTTTCCGCTTCCCGCCGCCGCCGAGACGATTGCGGAACCGCTGTTCACAGTTGAATGACTGACAGCTTTGAGTTGTTCGGCGCTCCATTTTATCATACCCGCACCTCCTCTCGTTTTCCCGCGTTGTTGCATATGTTTCTGTAATCGCAGTGCTCGCAGGGCAAGTTTCTCGAATAAACCGGCACAGCGCGGATATCGCCGCTGCAGAGCGTACGAAGCCGCTCGCGAAGCTGAAGCGCAGTTTTTTCGGCAAGCTCGGCAAACTGTGATGCTTCAAGGTTTTCAAGTTTTATGAACTCCTTGCGGGATGATGAGTTCTGCTTCATGCGGTTGTTGATTATTTCGATGTCTGAACTGATTTCGCCGAAATGCAAGCCTGTAGTTTTCTGGGTTTCCAGGCGGTTTTTATATAGGTCATCAGCGGTTTCGCGAACATCGTAGGGTTTATAGTCCCTGCTTAACCTGCCGCCGTTCACGAGGCGGTAAAAAGCTCCCGACGGCTTAAAATTCCCGTTCGAGCCTGCGGTTGCAAACAGGTAAATTAAAGCTTGCAGGTTTAAACCAAAGTTGATTTCAGGATAGCTGAACTCCTTGGAGCCGGTCTTGTAATCAACAACTCTGACTGCGTTTCCGGCTGAATCGACTCTGTCTATTTTACCTTTGATTGAGATGCCGCCGAGCATGAAGTTAAACGTTTTTTCAAACTCAACCGGCTTAAAGTCCGACTGCTCAAAATCCTCGCGCATCTGCTTTAAAACTTCGGCAATGCCGCCCGCGTGAGCGAGCAGAATATCTTTTTGGCGCGATGAGCGCGACCGGCTTCCGCCGCTACCGAAAACTTTTTCCTCAAATTCGGCGATGTATTTTTCTGCAAGATTTACGAATCCGGCAGGATTTATTTCCATGAAATATTCATAATTCCGCAGTACGTTTTCAAGCACGTAATGCGTCATGTTTCCGCGCGTGAGAGCGTCGGGTTCTGCGCTGTTTTCCGCGCGCTCCGAGCTAATTTGCAGACCTTCTGCGCAGAAATATTTAAATAGGCAGGTGTTAAGCGTTTCGATTCTGCTCGGTGAAAAACTTTCGCGTTTCATTAATAATTCTGCGTTTTTTGGATTTATTTCATGCAAATAACTGCAATCTTTTCTTAAAAAAAGACGTTGGTGTTCCTGAGGATTCGTTACTTCAAGTGCGCGTTTTAACGCATGTTCATGCAGTTTTTCAGCCGCCAGAAACTTCAGCGCGGTTTCGTGGCTTGCCCAAAACGAGAGAGGGAGTTCGTTTGCTTTTTTTATGTTTTGCTTCTGACGTAAAATAAGGTTAGAAAGCGGCTTTTCCTTCCACGCAGCATCCCTGAGAGGTGCGGTTATAATAAGTTTTTCAGCCGGTAAAGTCATGGCGCGGTTTATCAAAAACCGTTCGCGGTGATAGCGGTCAGCGCGGCTTTCATCAATGAAAATCCCGGCTGTGCAAAGCATTTCGGTTTCGTTTTCCGTAAACTCCGCTCCGCCTGCTCCTGCAGCTGAACTTTTCGGAAATTCTCCTTGGCTCGCACCCATGAGAAATACGATTTTTACTCCACTCGTGCGGGTTCGGCGCAGGTCGCCGATTGTTACACTGTCGAGCACCTGAGGCGGCTTTGCAATCATGGTTTTTGAAAAAATTGATTTAAGTACAGCGGTGTAATCGGCAGATGAAATCGCCTCGTTTTTAAACGCGCCGTGTATCCCTTCAAGAACGGTTATCATCTTCTCCCAAAGCTGCCGATACTCATCGTTGAGGGCGCTGTCAACTTTTTTGCCCATATAGACAATATCGGCGACAGTCCTCCCGAGTTCTAACTCAACAAGCAGAAAATCAGCGAGAGCCTCGGTGATTTTATCGCCGGTTGTGTTATTGATTTTATCGTTTAAAGACGAGAGTTTATTCATTATTTCTTCGCGGATTAATTCGGTTTTCACAAGATTTTGATTCTTAGAGAGGGCATTGTGCCGGCTTCTTATATCAAGTCTGCAATCATGTGCGGTTTGCATGAGAAGCCGGATTTGCGCATGGCTGAGGCGGCAGGTTTTACCGCGCGGAAGATAATCCTCGGTTCTTTTCCCGATTTTACGCTGACCGGCGAATTTTAAGTTTCGCGCGTGCGAAAATG
>JAITFV010000130.1 GCA_031281115.1 Oscillospiraceae bacterium
ATTTATTACCCGGATTAACAGGGCTTGAGCTTTCAACGTCCATATCCCACAATGCGATGTTGAGGGCATCGTTTGCAAGCTTGTACTTCATTATCTCATATTCATTCATACGAAACTGCTCAATCAATTTTATCTGATTGAGCACTCTGAGCTTAACAAGCGCGGGAGAAAAAGGTTTAATTATATAGTCAACCGCACCTAAAGACAACCCTCTCTCTTCATCATCGGCATTATTAAGACCCGTGATAAAAATAACAGGAATGTTCTGCGTTTTCTCGGAATTTTTCAACGCGGCAATTATAGCATATCCGTCCATTTCCGGCATAATTATATCAAGCAGAATAACATCAGGTACATATTTCTCTGCAGCCGTAAGAGCGCTCTGCCAATTTTTCGCCGCGTAAACAGTGTAATCGGGGCTTAAAATCTGCGTAAGAGCCATAATATTTGAATTCTCATCATCTATAACGAGTACGCTGTTTTTCTTTGATTCAATCATTTCCTTGTTCTTTCTTCATTAGACTTCTTGCTCAGAGTTACGCAAGAAGTCTATTGTATATTTATTACTCACTGCTCTCAAAATGACACACCCTGTTGCGGCCGTTGTTCTTTGCCGTATAAAGCGCTTTATCAGCTCCGTTAATAAAATCGTCAATAGTTCTGCTGCATCCGTATTCCCGCGTATTGATACCAATGCTCGCAGTTATTTTTGCCGCCGCTTTATCGGAACAGGGGATTTCCATATCTTCAATACATTTTCGGATTTGTTCTGCAATTATAAGCGAATCGCCGGGTTTCATATTAGGAAGCAGTACGGCAAACTCCTCTCCGCCCCAGCGCGCGGCAAAATCACTGGCGCGTTTAAGCGATTTCTTTAAATATACCGCCATTGTTTGTAGCGCAACGTCGCCTTGCTGATGCCCGAAAGTATCGTTATATTTTTTAAAGAAATCCAAGTCAATAAACAAAATACTAACCGGCTGCCGTTCGCGCTCTGTTCTTCGCCACTCCGCATTTAACTGAACGTCAAAACTACGTCTGTTGGGCAGCTCGGTAAGTTTATCAATCATGCTGAGCCGCTCTATTATTCGTAACTGGTCAAGCATTTTTATTTGGTTTCTTACCCTGAGTTTTACAATTCCGGAACTGAAAGGTTTAGTTATGTAATCTGCTGCGCCTAAAGCCAGCCCTTTCTCCTCGTCATCAACTTTACTGAGCCCCGTAATAAATATTACGGGGATATTTTGTGTTTCTTCAGAGTTTTTCAACGCAGAAATTACAGCATATCCGTCCATTTCCGGCATCAATATATCAAGAAGAATTATATCGGGTAAATGTTTTTCTGCTGCCTTAATGGCGCCTTGTCCGTTTTTAGCTGCATAAATTGTATAATCAGAACTTAAAATTTGTGTCAATGCCATAATATTTGAATTTTGGTCATCCACAATGAGTACACTATTTCTTTTTGACTCATCCATTATTATTCTCCCAATCTTACTTAGTTTAATTATAGAAATTCTATTTTGCGCGAGATTGCCTATATATCCCCGCCGCACCGGAGTTGCGTCTCCCGCACATATCCGCACATACCGGGGTTATATTGTTTCTAAAGATATTTTATATTGAACTTCGCTCTTCTTTGTGATTATAGTAAATTTGATTTCCTCCGCTATCCTTAGCTTTATTGAGCATTTCATAAGCTTGTTCAATGAACTCGTTTTTGGTTATATCGCTCTGTAGCTTCTCGTGTATATTCACGCCAATACTTACGGTCAATTTTGCGTTTGTTCCGCCGGGAACAGGGATTAAAATATTTTCAACATTTCTTTGAATTAATTCAGCGATGCCAAGGACTTCTTTTGCGTTAGAGTCGGGCAATAATAAAACGAATTCTTCATCGCTCCAGCGCGCCGCAAAATCAGAGGTGCGCTCGAGAGTTCCGGTTAAAATTTCCGCTACTTCTTTTAACGCTGCATCTACTTGCTCATATCCGTAAATATCGTCGTATTTTTCAATATTATCAACATTAATAATTGAAATGTTGAACATTTTATTTTTCTTTAATGCCTTTTTCCACTCTTTTTCTATCCGGTGCAAAAGATTACGCTTACTGGGTAAACCGGTTAGTTGGTCAAATACAAAAAATCTTTCTATTGTGCGCATTTGTTCAAGGATTTTAATTTGATTTTGAACACGGAGTTTAACAATTCCGGAGAAAAACGGTTTGGTTATGTAATCCGCAGCTCCCAGCGATAAACCCCACGCCTCATCGCCGGTACTGCCGAGCGCTGTGACAAAAATAACGGGAATTTCTTTTGTTTTATTTGATTTTTTAAGAGCCTCAATTACAGCATAACCATCCATTTCCGGCATTACGATATCAAGCAGAATAATATCGGGTAAATGCTTTTCAGCCGCCCTTACGGCGCCCCGTCCGTTTTTTGCCGCATAAATTGTGTAATCGGGACTCAAGATTTGTGCAAGCGCCAAAACGTTTGAGTTATCATCGTCAACGATGAGTATGCTGTTTTTCTTTATTTCGCTCATAATGTTTTCTCCGTTTCTTTAATATTATAGTTTTTGAAGGAGCGGGTTGCCTGTCAATATACCGTTTTTATTCTTTTATACCCAGCAAATCATTTATCAGCTTCAGTAAATTTTGAGATGATGTATTAATTTCATTAAGATACTTTGTTACATCTTCGGAATTATCTTCTTCGTCAAGAGCAAGAAAAGTCATTCCCATAATCACATTCATAGGTGTAAGCATATCGTGACTCATTTGCGACATAAAATCTATTTTGGCTTTGCTGTTTCTTTCGGCAATCTCCTTCTCAATAATCAAGTTCATTTGATTTATTATTTTAATCTGATTTTTCACCCTCAGTTTAACAACCTCTGAAGAAAACGGCTTAGTTATAAAATCTGCCGCCCCTAAGGTAAGCCCTTTTTCTTCATCATCGGTATAACTAAGCACCGTTACGAAAATAACGGGTATATCCTTGGTTTTTTCAGATTTTTTTAACTCGGTGATTACGGTGTATCCGTTCATCTCCGGCATCATGATGTCAAGCAGAATAACATCCGGTAAATATTTTTCTGCTGCTTTGATGGCGGATGCTCCGTCTTTCGCCGCATAAACCGTATAATCGGGTTCTAAAATATGCGTTAATACCATGATGTTTAGATTTTCATCATCTACAATGAGCACACTGTTTTTCTTTGAATCATTCATGATTTTTCTCCATTTCTTTTTTTAGTTCAACAAGTGTAACCGCTGCGGCTTCAAAATCGTAATCCTCGATTTGCCGGACAAGTTCCTCCGCTCCCGGAATCGCACGAATACTATCCAAAAGATTCACACATTCAGGGTTTATGTTTTCAAGCATAGGCTTCAGCTTCTCTAACAGCTCTACTGATTGTTCAATGTTTAAAGCCTGCGCCGCAGTGGCTTCCGCAGCATTTTCGCTAAGCAGCGGCCGCAGCTCGTTCAGCACCTGCTCCAATTCAGATTTGAGAAGGTTCATTTTGTTTTCCCAAACCGATGCGACACCTTCTTTAAGCAGATTCTCCACTTCTGCTGCAGCTTTTTGCAGCTCAATCTTGCCAATCATTCCCGCGTTGCCTTTTAAAGTATGTGCTAACCTGTGAGCGAGTTTTGTATCCCCGGCTTCAACAGCTTTGGCAATTTCGACATGTATATTTTGATTGTTTTTAACGAAATTAATTTGCATCCTTTTTTGCATTTCGCCACTGTTTTCGTTATCATCATCATCAGAGAAGTCGTTGCTTACAGGCTTCAGATACTTTAACAAGACGCGCCACAACTCCTGAGATGTGAAAGGTTTTCCTAAACAATCGGGCATTCCGTGCTTTTTGTACTTTTCTAACTCACTGGTCATAATATTTGCCGTCATTGCCACAATGGGCGTCCCCGTATCCAGAGCTATTATTTTTGAAGCGGCTTCCATCCCGTCCATAACCGGCATGAACATATCCATGAAAACCAAATCGAAAGGCTTCTCGCCTTTTTTCTTGCGCTCCCGGACAAGCTCCACGCCCGCTTTCCCGTTATCCGCTACCTCGGTCCGGACTCCGACACGTGTAAGATGCTCACAAATGACATCCTGATTCATGGGGTTATCATCGCAAATCAAGATAATGCTGTCAAAATACGGTTTCTTAATAAGAATAAAGTCTTCGCGGCCGGACGATTCCTCGGTGGATTCGATTGTTTTAAACGGTATTTCAAAACTAAATCTACTGCCCTTATCGGGTGAACTCTCTACAACTAATTTTCCGCCCATAAGCTCTACTATGTTTTTGGTGATTGCAAGCCCGAGCCCGCTGCCGCCATAGTTGCGCGTTGTGCTGGAATCAGCTTGTATGAAAGGTTCGAAGATTCTTCCAATTTGCTCGGAGTTCATGCCTATTCCTTCGTCTTTTACTTCAAAATACAGGACTGCCTCTCCGTTATTTGAATTTTTCACAGTTGACGAGAACTTAATTATCCCAACTTCTGTAAATTTCACTGCATTGGAGAGAAGGTTCATTAATGCCTGATAAAGCCTGACAGGGTCTCCGATTAGCTTTTTGCCGGGCAGAGGTTCAGCGTAAACCCTTAAATCCAAGCCCTTTTCCTTAACGGTCGGTAATGCAACCGATTGACAGCGCGCGAAAACATCATACAAATTGAAAGGTGTATATTCCAGTTCCATTTTACCCGATTCAATTTTTGAAATATCTAATATGTCGTTTATAATCCGCAGCAACCAGCCTGTACTGTCGGTAATTTTACTCAAATAATCTTTAATTTGAATCATGGTTTCGCAGTCTAAAGCAAGCTCAGCGAATCCCATAATGCTGTTCATGGGGGTGCGGATTTCATGGCTCATGGTTGCTAAGAAATCGGATTTTGCCTGATTGGCAAGTTCGGCTGATTCCCACGCCTCACGCCGCTCGGTGCCGGAGATAGCCAGCGCCATTAAATCAGCAAGGGAAGAAGCGAAGTTTTGTTCCTCAATTTTCCATTCGCGCATTTCGGGGTATAATTCGGAGTAATCCTGTTCAATGCAGACAGCCCCGACCAGCTTTCCGCCGATTCGTATAGGGACATCTATTATAGCGCATAAATCAGGAGCGTAGCCTTCAACGATACCGGACCAAACATCAGATGTCCGTACATTATTAGTAACAATCAACCTCTTGGTTTCAAATTGCCTTACATATTCCTCGCTGCACGATAAATCGAAATCTTCCTGTGTTATATACTTTTCGGTGGAACGCTCAAAACAAGAAATATTATTGAGTGTGTTTCCGTCCTCCGAAATGCTCCAAACTCCGACGCGGCTTGCATCCAAAACACTGCATCCTTCCCGGGCTATCATATCGGCGGCATCTTTTAAAATGCCGGCAGAAATAATCGGGTATTTTGTAATTTCCGCTAATTCACCTCTCATCTTATTAGCGTACTCATAATTAAGCGCCATCTGCTGTTTCGCGATTTCGGCGGCTTCCAGCTGCCTTTGTTCTGTTATATCGGCATAATAACCTTCTATCAGCTGCGGCGTACCATCAGGGTTTTTCTCAATTACGCGGCTGCGTTCCCAAATCCATTTTTCCTGTCCGTCCCGCGTTGTAATAAGATAAATATTCTCGTACGGTAAGCCTTTAACAATAGTCGATTCGACTAACTTTTCTATATGCTTGGTGTCTTCAAGATGCGCCAAAGATAGGTATTTAACCGAGCTTTTACCGATAAGTTCTTCCGGCGCGTACCCGATTAACTCCTTACTGCCATTGCTGACAAAAGTATATGTATACTCAGGCGGGTCATAAAGATGCTGGAATACCATGCCGGGCAGGTTTTGTATAATAGTTTCAATCCTTGCGGTCATGCGTTTGTGCTCCCGCAAATCCTGCACGGA
>JAITFV010000155.1 GCA_031281115.1 Oscillospiraceae bacterium
TTAAATTGAAACTGTGGAACAGTTTTCAATTTAAACGATTATATAATCGTTTCTTAAATGATAACGCTTAACGCAGAAGGAATAAATATGCGAACTGTTTATATTGTTGACGATGAGCACCTTATATTAGAACAATTTTTGAAACGGCGTAGCCTGTTTTTAGAAAACGGCTTCGATATATGCGGCGAAAGCATAAATCCGTTTGAAGCTTTAGAGCAAATCCGTTCCTTAAAACCGGATGTTGTAATCAGCGACTTAAAAATGCCGGGGCTTTCGGGAACAGAACTTTTGGAGAAATTGAACGAGGACAGTGATTGCCCGCAATTCGTAATTGCAAGCGCTTATAATGAATTCGAGAATGTACGGAGATTGTTTTTGTCGCACGGTTTCGATTACTTAGTCAAGCCGGTTTCCGACCGTGAACTTACCGAGCTACTCAACCGCGTTACCGACAGCATCAGCGATTCTGAACCTGATATAAAAAAGCAGCCTTCGTCACGTAAGTTTGACGCTGTTTTGCGTTATTTAAAAGAAAATCCGACGATAAATCATACTCTCGAAACGGTTTCAAAATATTTTAAGTTTAACGGAAACTACCTCTGTAACCTGTTCTCGAAGCACTCGGATATGACTTTTTCGCGGTATTTAAACGTTATGCGCGCAGAGCGGGCTGCAGAGCTTTTACATACTACGGATAAACCGATTAAAGAAGTCGCCGCAAGCGTCGGTTATAACGATTACTATTACTTCTGCCGCGTTTTTAAGAAAATTTACGGCATATCGCCTTCGCAGTATCGTTTTCCGTTCGCCAAAAATGAACAAACTATTAACAAAAAGTGAATATAGTCCAAACATTCATAATATAGTCCATATTATTTTCTAAAAAGTTATGATATAATTAAATATGAAAACTATATTTTAAGAGGAGGATTATACTATGTCAAACATTGTACCCTTACCGAAATGCTCAGTGGTTATGTCCGAGGGGGAAGTGATGGTTCGCAGTTACCATATCACTATTTTGAAATCCAGGATTTTTAGGATTCAAAAGGCGCGCGGAGACGTAGCCGTTACCAACAAGCGTATAATTTATCAGGGAAAAGGAAAGCGCAGCACTTATATCAATGATATTCCCATTGAAAATGTAACCTCTGTCTGTACATATTGCGGAAGCGGCTTTAAGATAGGGTTTATTCTGATTGGGATAGCTGCGTTGATTTTCGGCTTTACCATATTGAACGCCGGCAGAGAAACTCACTGGTTTCAGGTCTTAGTTTTCATCATCTCGCTTATAGTGTGTGCCATATTTATTTATTTAAGTTTTAACAGGTGCTACAGCTTGAATGTTCAGTCCTCGGGAGTGAGCGGGCCGGGTATTGCTGTAGGTGATTCCAATGTTACGGTCGCGGAAAGACGCGCAGGCATAGCTGAACGCATATTCGGGTTTTTCTTTGCAACAAGCGGGCAGGGCGCGGCTTTATCGGTTTCAGCAAATCCCACGCCGGAGGCGATTTCTATGATGAACGAGCTTGGAGCAATTGTACTCGACTTAAAAACGATGGGCGACAGAGCTATTCAAAAGTGGCAGGATTATCAGTCTGCTTCTGTGAGCACCTCAGAAATGGATTTCCGAATCGGCGATGCGGTATCGGGAATTAGAAGCATGGCATCCAGCGTTCAAGCGGGTGTACAGGCGGGTGTGAGCAAACAGCAGGGTTACGCACCTCCGCCGTCTGCACCACCGTCAGCACCGCCGTCTGCACCACCATCAGCACCACCATCAGCACCGCCGGCAATGCCGAGAATGGCGCCACCGCCTCCACCGGTTCCGGGTGGTGCGGCAAGACCTGCCGGCGTTTCGCCTCCGCCACCGCCTCCTCCGAAACCTCCCGCTGGCTCAAGTGACGGAGGATTTTTCGGATGATGTATCAGGAAGTTTTAGAGGGGCAGAAACTGCACGATTTGCAAGCCGGCACCGTGGTTGGCAAAGGCAAGGCTCCCCGTGGGATTCGCGGAAATGATAATACGGGCATCGTGATTGACCCCACGATGCTCGGCAAGCATATTCTTGCTCTCGGTGCAATCGGGAGCGGCAAATCCAATATTATTTATCATATGATAAAAGGCGTGGTGCTTGACAGTCTCACGCCTGATGACGTTGTTATTTTCTTTGACGCGAAAGGCGACTATCTGCAGGAGTTCTATCGTCCGGGCGATTATGTAATCGGCAACAGGAAGCGGATTCCCGCCGATAAAGACGTCGCGCTGTGGAATGTGTTTGAAGATGTTTTAACCACGCCTGCTGACGAGCGTATCGAAACCGTGCGCGAGGTAGGGACTTCGATTTTTAAGAAATACATAGACCAATCGCAGAACCCCGGCTTCATCATGGGTGCGAGGGATATGTTCTGCTCGCTTATAATCGCGTTTCTACGCGATGCAGAGCGCACCGGCAAAAAAATGGACAATAAATCTTTTAAGCGTCTGCTGAGCTCGGCTTCAGCTAAGCAAATCCGTGATAAACTATCACAGCACGGTGATTTAAGCTGGGCGACAAGCTACATCATGAGCGATAACAGCGCAACTTCGCAAAGTTATCTTTCGCCACTGTTCATGGTGGCGCAGGAGATGTTTGTGGGTTCTTTCGCTGATAAAGGCGATTTTTCAATCCGCAGAGCCGTCCAGGAAAAAGGCGGGAAGTGCGTGTTCCTTGAATACGATATAGCCTCGGGGAATACGTTGGAATCTATTTACACCGTGCTGATTGAC
>JAITFV010000231.1 GCA_031281115.1 Oscillospiraceae bacterium
AATTATATCGCTGTCGTAAAAAACCACACTCTGACCGGGTGTCAGCGCTCTTTGCGGGTTATCAAAGGTGACGTGCGCCGTGTTTTCACCGACAGGCGAAACCGAACAGGGCTGTTCCTGACCCGAATAGCGGGTTCTTGCATATAAACGCAGAGTTTCGCGGAGTCGGGGGAAGGCAATCCAGTTGAGTTCGCGGGCGGTGAGCGATTTACTGAAAAGCTCGTTATTTTCGCCGGCTGTGATTGTGTTGTTGTCTGCATCTTTTCCGATTACATAAAGCGGCGCGGGCGCGGCAATTCCGAGTCCTTTGCGCTGACCGACAGTATAGCCGATGATTCCGCAGTGACTGCCGAGGATTTCCCCGTCTTTGTTTATAATCTTTCCGCTCTCAAAGGGTTTGCCGATATAACGTTCAATGTATCCTGCGTAGTCGCCGCCGGGAATGAAGCAAATGTCTTGGCTGTCGGGTTTCTCTGCATTTAAGCCGTGTTCGTGCGCAAGCTCTCGAACCTGCTTTTTATCAAAGCTTCCAAGCGGGAATTTGACACGTGAAAGCTGCTCCTGTGTCAGCCCGTAAAGCACATAAGATTGGTCTTTGACAGAAAATGCTTTTTTAAGTAAATACCGCCCGCTTGCCTTGTCGAATTCAACACGCGCATAATGACCCGTCGCCATAAGCTCGCAATTGAGCGACTCCGCAGCTTCAAGAAACGCCCCGAACTTGATATATTTATTACAGACAACGCAGGGATTCGGGGTTTCTCCGTTTATGTAGGAACTTACGAAGCTTTCGATTACAATTTGCTTGAATCGGTTTTTTAAGTCAACAACATGGTGCGGAATTCCGAAGCGTTCAGCGACAGTGCGCGCTTCACCGCAGACAGATTCCGCTCCGTTAAACAAGTTCATCGTTGCGCCGGTTATGTTATATTCGTTTTTTAAGAGCATGAGTGCAACCGAACTGTCGACACCTCCGCTCATCGCGAGCATTAAATTTTTCATGTTTATGACCGTTCCTTCCTCTTGTGGAGGATTTGTTCAGAAGCAGGGATTGCACTGTTGCGACAGCGAGTTGGTTTTTGAGGTACAAAACGACGAGTTTGAAAAAAATCTTTAGATTTCTTTTAAACTTTATACCTCAAAATCCATTTTACCATAAATTTACGCCGGAAACAAGATATTTTGCTTGCAAATTAACGCGAAATACTGTATAATAACAATTATACGCACTAAACTCATGCAAAGCTATGTAAAAGATGGAGTTTTGGGTGTCGCAGTCTGTGTAATTTTTGAAATCCGATAAATGAGTTTTTAGTCAGGATGTGATAGTTTGCCTTTATTCGGCTTTTTCGATTATAATAAATCGGGCAAGGGTGTCGCCAAAGACGCGCCTGTTAAAAGACCGTTCTTTAAGTTTTGGGAGCTTTTTGCGCGAAAATTTTGGAAGTTTTTTTATATAAACCTTGTTTATGTGCTTTTCTGCTTGCCGATTGTTACATTCGGACCTGCGACTGTTGCAATGACGCAGGTTATGCGGAAGTTCACGCTTGAGAAGCCCATCTTCGTATTTGATGAGTTCTGGCGGGCATTTAAGAGTAATTTTAAACAATCGGTCGGTTTGGGGATTGTAAACGTAATATTTATCATCTCTTTTGCATATGCTTATTTTTATTATGATTTTTTAACAATTAACGACCCTTCTTTCTTTAATTTAGCGTTAATGTCAATGACGATTGCGGCAGGCGCGTTTGTGCTGATGATGCACTTTTACATTTATCCGCAAATCGCCTCGCTGACCTTGAATCTCAATCAGATTATCAAGAATTCGCTTCTTTTGGTTGTGCTCGGGATTAAAGGCAGCTTAGTGACTTTAATTGTTACAATTCTCGTTCTTTTGCCTTTTATTCTTTTTCCGTTTATTTCAGTTTTTCTTCTTCCCGTTATACCATTTGCGTGGCTTAATTTCCTGATGGTGTTTTGTGCCTATCCCACCATTCAAAAGTACATAATAACGCCGTTCTACGAAGAAAGAGGCGAAAAAAATCCTGAAATCCCCGATTATTCCGAATCGGATGACAGCGAGGAGGTCCTCTTTGAAGACTTCGGCGGACGGGAAGCCGTGATAAAATCCAAACCCAAACCGAAAGGAAAAGTTATAAGGTAAAGCTGTTGAAATGAGAAAACGTTGTTTGGCGCTGTTCGTAAATAGTGCCGAATGCAACCGATTTAGAAAGGATTTAGTGAAAATATGAAAGCTGACCTGCATTGCCACACTACATTATCCGACGGTTCTCTCGGAATAGAGGAAACCATCGCTCAGGCAAAACGCAATAACTTAGACTGCATATCTATTACCGACCACGACACTCTGTCGTCGCTTTCGCGTTCCAGCGTATTGGGGCAGCGCTATGGAATAAAAGTAATTCCGGCGGTTGAGCTATCCGCTTTTGACGGCGCGAGGAAAACAAAAGCGCACATCATCTGCTATATGCCAAAAAAGCCTGACAGACTCGAAGGGCTTTGTTTGCGTACTACCGAATTCAGAAAACGGCGCGGCATAAGCATGGCGAAGAAGGTTATAGAAAGGTATAACATCTCGCCCGACCACATTGCGCGGTATTCATCAGGGAGCAATGCTATTTATAAATGCCATATAATGCATGCGCTCATGGATTACGGGCATACAACGCGTCTTTACGGCGGGCTTTATAAAAAACTGTTCAATATGGAAGACGGGCTTTGCGCCGAGGAAGTGAGAAACGAGATAAAAGAATACCCTGAAGTTAAGTTCGTGATTCAGCTGATTCGCTCGGCTGGCGGGATTGCGGTGCTGGCGCACCCGCGGGTTTACGATAATTTTACTTTACTTGAAGAACTCGCTGAAAAAGGTGATATTGACGGCGTTGAGGTTTGGCATCAGAGCATACGCGACAACGATGAAAAGAATTTACTTGAAATCGCGGGGCAATATAATCTTATAACTACAGGCGGTTCGGATTTTCACGGCTTTTACAACCATAAAGCGAAGCCGCTCGGCTCGAATCTGACACCGGCTTCTTCGCTTGACAGAATGAAGAATTTTCATAGTAAAAAGGAAAAGGAATTGAAAGTTTAAATGAAGACTTATGAATTTAAACCAAAAAATATCTGTGCGCAAAAAATAACTTTTGCGCTTGAAGAAGATGTCATACATGGCGTGAAATTCCACGGCGGCTGCAGCGGTAACGCCAAAGGTATGGCGAACTTGCTTGAGGGCGCGAAAGCCGGGGAGGCAATAAGCCGCCTCGAAGATATTACCTGCCAGAACAGGGGTACTTCTTGTCCGGCAGAGCTTGCGAAAGCGCTGAAAGAAGCAATTGATGCTGAAATCCAATAAACTCGTCTGTTGAATTTTAATAAATTACGAATGAAAAGCGATTAAAACATTGTTTTAATCGCTTTTTGCTTAATTTGTCAGGTTTATTATCATTTAACTTTAAAAACAGTTCAAATTATGCGATTATATTTTATTGTGCAGCCGCCAACATCGCCGCAATCGCATCTTCGGACATCATACCGCCGTCGGAAGCAGGTGCAGTTTCCTCTGCTGCGGGTTCCTCCGGTGCAGAATTAGCCGCTAACATCGCCGCAATCGCATCTTCGGACATCATACCGCCGTCAGAAGCAGGCGAAGTTTCCTCTGCTGCGAGTTCCTCCGGTGCAGGCGGCTCGCCGGTAATATTAGAATCCGCGCTGCTCAATTCGCCGCTCATTGAATTCATCAGCGAGAAAATCATATCCTCGCTCATAACGTCGAGTTCGGAATCGGAAGCCGCAGGTTGTTCGGGAGCTGCCGCAACGGATTGGAGGGGAGCTGCCGGCGGCTCGTCGGTCGCTGCTTCGAGAGAGTCCATATATTTTTGATAGCTTCTGTCATAATAACCACGATGTTCCTGCAGCGCGGCTTTGTAATTTATCTCCTCGTTTTCAAAACGAAGCCAGTACTTGTCACCCGGCAGCATACCGCGGGTTCTGCGGATTACTGCATAAGGATGATATTCGTCAAGTTCAAAACGCTCTAATTCGATAGCGGTATAAGGTGTCTTATCGGGAAAAATCCTGCTTGAGAATAAAAAGTAAACATCGTTAATCAGCAGCGGGCGCCTGATGCTTGTTAAAATTTTTTCGCCGGCATTGGGATTAAAGCTATAATCCACCACGCCCGTCTCGGAAATTGTATACTCCGCAAGAAGGGTATTGCCGGATAAAAGCTCAAAAACAAGCGGATACGGAATTTCAAACGGTTCGGGGTTAATTATATTGTAAGTATGTGATTTTATTACTTTCATAGTTTTCTCCGGTTTTAGATATTAATACTGAAATCCAAAAAGTTTGTTTATTGAATTTCAAGGACAGCGTATCCCCAAACTCTATTTTTAACGAAGTTTGTTATAATCACATAAATTATAACACAAATCGGTTGACCTGTCAACAAAATTATGATATAATTGGTGAAGATGAAGAAAGGAGTGCAAGTTTATGGTACAGAAATTAAGTTCTTACTCGGAAATCACAGAAGATATTGTAAAGCTGTCGGAGATAGTTGTCAGCAATATGCAAATTAACCCTGAACTTTATACAAAATATGAGGTAAAGCGCGGTCTCCGCGACATCAGCGGCAAAGGGGTCTTGGCAGGGCTTACGAATATAGCCGAGGTTAAATCCTATACAATCGATGACGGGGAAATGATTCCCTGCGAGGGAAAGCTGTATTATCACGGTTATGATATTGATGAAATAGTAAAAGGTTTCGTAAAAAATAAGCGGCATGGCTTCGAGGAGACAATTTATCTGCTTCTTTTCGGGGAATTGCCCACGCCCGAACAGCTTAAATTTTTCAACGAACTCATGGTAGCTTATCGCGACCTGCCGCCGAGTTTCACTCGGGATGTAATTCTGAAAGCACCAAGCCGCGATATGATGAAT
>JAITFV010000235.1 GCA_031281115.1 Oscillospiraceae bacterium
TTCATTAAGTCCTTTCTTCACCAACGAAGAATGAAAACAACGTTTTCCCCGTTTCAGTCGTATTTTGTTTCAAACTTGTTTCCCTCCGAATTTTCTGTTTACGGAATGCCGCTGCACTCTACAAAGCCGCTGCATACGCTGTTGAAAATGCAATTTGCAAGTTAAAGCCGCCTGTTAAAGCCGCCGTGTCTATAATTTCCCCCGCAAAGTGCAAACCTTTCACTAACTTTGATTCCATAGTTTTAGGATTTATTTCTTTTACATCAATACCGCCGTCGGTAATCACCGCCTCCTCAATCGGGCGCAGCCCCGCCGCAGTCAGCGAAAAGGCTTTAACAGCGGCGAGAAGCTGTTGTCTCTCAATGGCTGTGATTGCATTCACCTGTTTGTCAAATTGTATATTTGCGGCAGATATAACAAAGGGTATAATGCTCTTCGGTAGCAGCGCGTTAAGTGCGTTGCTTATCTGTTTATTTTTGTTTTCTGCTAAATCGCGCAGAAGCCGCGAATCTAATTTCTTCTCATCTAACGCAGGTTTTAAGTCAATGAAAATTCTGTAGAGTTCAATGCCTTCATCGCACCCTAAAAAGCAAGAGGCAGTCAAGGCAAGCGGCCCGCTGATTCCGAAATGCGTGAAAAGCAGTTCGCCTTGTTCGGAATATATAGTTTTGTTCATATTTGCCGAGAAAAGTGAAAGTTTCACGTTTTTTAAAGTCAGCCCCGACAACTCCGAAACATCCTCGCGTGTTTCAATCGGCACTAACGCCGCCTTAGGCTTTACAACAGTATGCCCGGTTTCGGCGGCTAATTTATAGCCGTCGCCGGTTGAACCTGTTTTCGGGTAAGACAGCCCGCCTGTCGCCAAAATTAATTTTGGGGCATAATACGAGTTTTTTTCACATTTTACGCCGATAAGAACGCCGTTCTCAACAATCAACGCCTTTGCACGGTCATTTATAATTTCAACGTCGAGTATATTTAACCTTGATTTCAACACACCGACAACTTCCGCAGCTGAGTCCGAAACAGGAAAAACCCTGTTACCGCGCTCGGTTTTAAGTTTTACGCCGAGGTTCTCAAAAAAGCTCATAACATCTGCGCTTGTGAAACGAGAGAGCGAGCTTTGCAGAAAGCGCGGATTAGTTTTTACGTTTCGCAGAATAGTTTCCGTGTCGGAATTGTTTGTAAGATTACAGCGACCTTTTCCGGTGATTGACAGCTTGTGCAGAAGCTTACCGGTCTCAAGAATAAGCACCCGTGCGCCTTGCTCTGCTGCGATTACAGCCGCAAAGCAACCCGCCGCGCCGCCGCCGACTATAATTAAATCATTTTTGCGGATAGTTTTCATATTTAGCATTATAACATAAATTTCTTGCACTTGCAAGAAATTTATGTTATAATGAAAAGAACATAAAATAACAGTCTATAATAATGCAGAAAGGACATGGTAAAAATATGAAATACGGCTTTTTTGACGATGCAAACCGCGAATATGTCATAACATCTCCGCGCACACCTTACCCGTGGATAAATTATCTCGGAAGCGAGGGGTTTTTCTCGCTTATCTCAAATACGGCGGGCGGCTACTGTTTCTATAAAGATGCAAGACTGCGCAGGATTCTGCGTTACCGCTACAACAATGTGCCTATTGATATGGGGGGGAGATATTTTTACATAAAGGACGGCGATACGGTGTGGAACCCCGGCTGGTCGCCGCTCAAAACCGAGCTTGACAGCTATGAGTGCCGTCACGGAATGGGTTACACCCGCATTACAGGCAGCAAAAATGACATCGAGGCCTCTGTGCTGTTCTTCGTGCCTGTCGGCTTAGACGCGGAAGTGCAGAAGCTGACGCTTAAAAACACAGGGACAAGCCCGAAGAAAATAAAGCTGTTCAGTTTTGTTGAATGGTGCTTGTGGGACGCGATGGACGACTCGTCGAACTTTCAGCGTAATTTTAGTATAGGTGAAGTTGAGATAGAGCGGGGAGCCGGCGGCGGTCTTTCTTCTGCTATTTATCACAAAACCGAATATAAAGAGCGCCGCGACCATTACGCATTTTATTCGGTGAACTCGCCTATTGACGGTTTCGATACCTGCCGCGATAAGTTTATCGGGCTGTACAACGGCTTTGATAAACCTGAAGCCGTGCTTGCCGGAAAAGCAACAGACAGCGTAGCCGACGGCTGGGCGCCGGTTGCCTCGCATTACATAGAAGTTGAGTTGGCGCCGGGCGAAAGCAGGGATTTTGTTTTCGTGCTCGGTTACATTGAAAACGAATTTTCTGAAAAATTCGCATTAGATTTGACGGCAGACGACAAAATATTAACCAGCGGCAATCGCCCGCAAAACATCGTGAATAAAAAGAAAGCGCACGAGCTTATTGCGAAGTGCGACACTTCCGAAAAAGCAGACATGCTGTTCGCGGAACTTCGTAAACACTGGGACGGGCTGCTCTCAATTTACACGGTCAATTCGCCTGATGAAAAACTCAATCGCATGATTAACGTATGGAATCAATACCAGTGCATGGTGACATTTAATTTATCACGCTCGGCTTCATACTTTGAGTCGGGAATCGGGCGCGGAATGGGCTTCCGCGACTCCAATCAGGATATTTTGGGCTTTGTGCATCAGATTCCCTCACGTGCAAGGCAGCGCATATTAGACCTTGCTTCAACCATGCTCAGGGACGGCGGCGCCTATCACCAATATCAGCCGCTGACCAAAAAAGGCAACCATGAACTTGGCACCAACTTCAATGATGACCCGTTATGGATGATATTATCAACTGCTGCGTATATCAAGGAAACAGGCGATGTAAGTATATTAGATGAAGTAATACCTTATGAAAATAACGACGAACTCGCGGCTTCTCTGCTTGACCATTTAAAACAAGCGTTTAACCACGTTATAACTAAAATCGGACCGCACGGGCTTCCTCTTATCGGACGTGCGGATTGGAACGACTGCTTGAATTTAAACTGTTTCTCGGCGACTTCCGGGCAATCTTTCCAGACAACGGAAGGCAAAGACGGGAAGGTCGCGGAAAGCGTAATGATAGCAACGATGTTCGCGTTCATAGGGCCTGAATACGTGAAAATGTGCAGAATTAAAGGCGACGAGGCAGAAGCCGCCCGTGCCGAAGCCGAGATTGAGAAAATGAACAAGCTCGTCCTCGAACACGGCTGGGACGGAGAATGGTTCTTGCGCGCTTATGACGATTTCGGGCGTAAGCTTGGCTCTAAAGATAATCAAGAAGGCAAAATTTTCAT
Source organism: Oscillospiraceae bacterium (assembly GCA_031281115.1). GTDB lineage: Bacteria > Bacillota > Clostridia > Oscillospirales > Ruminococcaceae > Ruminiclostridium_E. Next base: position 3,276 of record JAITFV010000235.1, read on the forward strand.
AGAGCCGCAAGGCTTCGCGGTTATGGCGGATTTAGGCAAGGAATCGGGCTATCCGGAAAAAGTTCTTGACGCTGTAGATAAGTATTTAAATTCTGCTCACGGTCTGGTGCTTAACCACCCTGCCTTCACGCGCTATATAATAGAGTACGGCGAAATCTCGACCTATCCGCCGGGTTATAAGGAAAACGCAGGGGTTTTCTGCCATAACAACGCATGGTTGATTTGCGCGGCAGCGCATATGGGGCGCGGCGACAAGGCTTTCGAGTACTACTCTAAAATTGCACCTGCGTTCAGGGAGGACTTCTCTGAGCTTAACAAAACCGAGCCGTATGTTTACGCGCAGATGATTGCGGGCAAGGACGCACCAAGGCACGGCGAGAGCAAAAACTCATGGTTGACAGGAACGGCTGCGTGGAACTTTGCAGCGGCTTCGCAGTGGATTCTCGGCGTTCAGCCGGATTATGACGGGCTTATAATCGACCCGAGTATCCCAAAAGACTGGGATGGCTTTACGGCAACAAGAACATTCAGAGGTGCAAAATATAACATAACCGTGAAAAATCCGAATAAAGTCAGCAAGGGTGTGAAATCGCTTACTGTAGACGGCAAGGCGGTCGAGGGGAATAAAATCCCTGTATTTGACGGCGGAGAGCATATGGTTGAGGTGGTTTTGGGATAGAGGCGGCGTGGCAATAAAAATACAAGTCAGATGTCAAGTTTATTTCTTGGCAATTCCTAAAGAAGGGGCTTCCGCTACGCTCACGTAGCAGGAAACCCCTTTGATTTAAGATTTTAGGGATAGCGCTGTTATCCATTTCTTAAATGGATAACAGTATAAATTAAACGACTACACCTGTCATCAGCTCCGCGACCTGCCCTACAAACTCTGCGGGATTCTCAAGGCTGATTCCCTCAATCAGCATCGCCTGACTATACAAGATTTCCGCATAAGTTTTAAGCATTTCCTTATCGTTATCAAATAAAAACTGCAATTTGTCGCAAATCGCGTGATTGGCGTTGATTTCAAGGATTTTGTCTGCCTTTGCTTTCTTGTCGCCCGGCATTTGCGCGAGGACTTTTTCCATTTCCACCGACAACGCGCCCGCTCCCGAAACGCATACAGGCAGCGTTTTCAGCTTCTGCGAGAAACGCACGTCCTGAACTTTGTCTGCGAGCGCGTCTTTCATGAACTCGAAAAGCTCTTTATTATCTTTGTTTTTCTTCTTGATTTCTTCTTTTTCATCTTCTGTTTCAAGGTCTAAATCCGCGCTCTGCACCGACATAAACATCTTCTCGTTATAATTCACCAGCATTTGCAGACAGAATTCGTCTACATGGTCGGTCAGGTACAGGATTTCGTAGCCCTTGTCTTTCACAGCCTCAACCTGCGGCAGCGAATTTATTCTCGTAATGCTCTCGCCTGAAGCAAAATAAATGCTCTTCTGCTCTTCTTTCATGCGGATAACATATTCCTCAAGTGTAACGTTTTTCTCCTCACTTGATGAATAGAACATCAGCAGGTCTTGCAAGCCTTCTTTCGCTTGACCATAGGTGTTATATATTCCGAATTTAATCTGCGCGCCGAATTCTTTCCAAAATTCCTCGTACTTGTCCCGCTCGTTCGCGAGCATCTTTTTGAGCTCATTTTTAATGCTGCGTTCAATACTTTTTGCAATGATTTTGAGCTGGCGGTCGTGCTGCAACATTTCGCGGGAGATATTGAGCGATAAGTCCTCGCTGTCAACCAAGCCCCGCGCAAAACTAAAGTAATCAGGGAGCAAATCCCCGCACTTCTCCATAATCATAACGCCGCTTGTGTAGAGCTGAAGCCCTTTTTCATATTCTTTTGTGTAGAAATCATAGGGCGGCTTTTTGGGTATGAAAATGAGTGCGCTGTAGGTCGCAGTACCCTCGGTCTTAGAATGAATCCGCGCAATCGGGTCAACGAAATCATGAAACTTGCTCTTGTAAAACTCGTTGTAATCCTCGTCCTTTAACTCCGACTTATTTTTCTTCCAAATCGGCACCATGCTGTTGAGCGTTTGGATTTCTTTAAATTCTTCAAACTCATCGCTGTCCTCTTTTTTCTTTCGCTGAAGGCTTTCCGTTTTAATCGGATAGCGAATATAATCCGAGTATTTTTTTACGATACTGCGGATTTTATATTCGAGCAGGAACTCCTCGTAGTTCTCATCGTCACCCGGAGCGTCGGGAGCGTCATTCCCCGCGGTTTCTTTAATATACAGCTTGATTTCCGTGCCGTGAGAATCCTTGTCGCAAGCTGTAATCGTATAACCGTCTGCGCCGGAAGAAGCCCAAAGAAACGCCTCATCAGAGCCATAAAATTTTGAGCGAACCTCCACTTTTGAAGCCACCATAAACGCCGAGTAAAAACCAACACCGAACTGCCCGATTACGCTCATATCTTCGTCGGAAGAAAGCGCCTCTTTGTTATCCGCGCTGAACTGTAAGGTTCCGCTCTTCGCAATCACGCCGAGGTTGGATTCAAGCTCATCTTTAGTCATGCCGATGCCGTTGTCGGTAATTGTCAGCGTGTGATTCTCGCTGTCAGCATTGATGAAAATTTCAAAGTTAGCCCGCGATAAACCGAGATTCTCGGTCATAGATTTAAAATACAGCTTGTCCATCGCATCGCTCGCGTTGGAAATAAGCTCGCGCAGAAAAATCTCCTTATGCGTGTAGATTGAGTTAATCATCAGTTCCAAAAGCCGTTTTGACTCTGCTTTGAATTGTTTCTTCGCCAATGTAATCATCCTTTCAATTGTCTTTATACCCGTTTCTTAAATGGATAACAGTATTAGCACTCGCGTTGTATGAGTGCTAATTATAATTATAACTATTTTTTTTAGTTTGTCAAGCCCTAATCTAAACTTGTTTTTACAATTATCCACTCGATGATAATCTCCTGAGTAGGTTTGCTGATTTCGCCCATGCCGTTGTTAGCTACTTCAACCGCAGATATAGCGTCAATAACATCAAAACCGTCTATTGTATATCCAAAAACAGTATAGCCGCCGTCAAGGAACGGTACGCCACCGGTCTCCGCATATTTCTCTCTGATGTGCTCGGGTGTGTCAATAAGTTCCATGATTTCGGCAATCGCGTTATTAACAACATCCTCGCCGTACTCTTCCGAATACATTACTACATTATCCATAATATCGTCAAGTTCCATCCGGTACATTAACAATGTATTCTCAAAAGCGTTCGTATCCTTGCTGTTCACGATATAAAACGAATCGCTCCCGAAACCGAGTTGGTTTGCCGCAAGGCAGAACGCACCGTAATAATGCCGTGCGTCGGGGTGCGTTTCGGTAAAGACGCCCTCAACTGTCGGGTCGCCGCCGCCCTGCCCGTCAAACGAGCCGCCTTGAATCATGAAGTCTGCTATTACGCGGTGAAAGTTTCTGCCCGTATAAAAGCCGCTGCGCACATTCTCGACAAAACGCTCGACAGTGTTCGGAGCATATTCGGGGTGCAGACGGACTGTGATTTCGCCAAAGTCACGAACACTTATAATCGCGTAATTCGCCGCGCCCGGGTCGCTCTCCGGAATTTCAACATCTGCGGGATTTTCCGGAGTTTCAAAGTTTGGGGGTTCGCCGTTGCCGGGAAATTCGCCGTTCGTGTCATTTTCGCCGGCTTTTTCGGCACAGCCGGCAAAGACGAGTAAGCCGAGGGATAAAACCAAAATTGCAGTTAGTAATTTTTTTGCCATCGTAATGTTCTCCTTTATTGTTATAAATTATAGCCAATTGCGAAACATATTTTTTGCGTTCGGGCATGAAAACCCGAACCTACATATTGCGAAAACATATCACTCACATCAATATATTGTAAGGGTGCCGCACCGATTAAATTATCTAATTAATCTCCGGCTTATCCGTTCGCCCGACAAGATAATCTATCGACACGTTAAAATAATCGGCAAGTTTGATAAGTGTATCATTATATGGCTTTCTAACGCCTAACTCATAATTCTGTATACCGCTTTCGCTTGCGTTAATTTTTTCAGCAAGCTGTTTTTGTGTTAAGTTTTTTGCTTTTCTTAATTCTTTAATTTTTTCGCTAAAAACATACATATAAAATCTCCAAAAAATTTTAACAATCCCCTTGACACCCATGTTTGACTGTGATATAATTAAAACACAGACACTTATAGGTGTTACACGAAAGGAATTTTTACCATGAAAGACTTAATAGAAGAACTTTCTTACATTGTTGACGACAAGCCGATTAAAAGCGATGCGTTCAGTAAAATGTGCGACATTGAGGATATATTAACCGAAAAGCTAATAGGTGACGATAAAAAGATTTTTCTTGATTTTGTCAAGGCTCGCGACCAAGCTGCTCGGGAATACTCCGTTGTTGATTTTAAACGCGGATTTGAAGCGGGCTTTTGGTTTAAGCAAGAGCTGTCGGCTAATGATGAAACAGCCTGATTCCTGTAAACGCCATCGCCATGCCGTATTTATTGCAAGCCTCAATGACCTCGTCATCGCGAATAGACCCGCCCGGCTGTGCAATATATTTTACGCCGCTTTTCGCCAATCTCTCAATATTGTCAGCGAAAGGGAAAAACGCATCCGAGGCAACTGCTAAATTTTCCTGTTTCAATTTCATTCGTTCAAACCACTCGTCGGTTTTGTCTCCCGCTAAGCGGGTGCAGGCGATTCTCGACTGCTGCCCCGCGCCGATTCCTATTGCCTGCCCGTCATAAGCATACGCGACCGAATTGCTCTGCGTATATTTAAGCGTAATCAGCGCAATTAACAAATTGATTTTCGCGCTGTCAGGAATATTCTTGTTCGCAGTTACAACATTCTGCAAAAGTGTGCTGTTTATTTCAAGTTCGTTGCGTCCCTGTTCAAACGTGATTCCGTAAATATGGCGGCGTTCAATCGGAGCGGGAATATAGCCCGGGTCAATTTTAATTACATTATAACTGCCCTTACGTTTAGATTTTAGAATCTCTAATGCTTCCGGCTCATAATCAGGCGCAATTACGCCGTCTGAAACATAAGTTTTGATGTAGTTTGCAGTTTCTGCATCGCACTTATCGGACAGCGCAATAAAGTCGCCGTAACTTGACACAGGGTCGGCGTCCCGCGCTTTGCTGTAGGCTTCGAGGAGCGTGGCGCCTATAGCTGCGCCTGCCGGCGAAACATGCTTGAAAGACGCAGCGGCAACCTTTCCTGTCGCGGCTTTCAGCTCTTTTACAAGTTGCCAGCCGTTCAGCGCGTCCATAAAATTAATATACCCCGGCTTGCCGTTAAGTATTTCAAGCGGCAGAGCTGCGCCTGCGTCCATAAATATCCGCGAGGGTTTCTGATTGGGATTGCAGCCGTATTTGAGTTCAAGTTCTTGCATTGTTTTGCTCCTTAAAATTTATATACCATCTCATTTTCATCAGTTTTAAATCCAAATTTTTCATACACCGCCCGCCCCATATCGGTTGCCCAAAGATTGATTACTTTAACACCCCTTGTCTTCGCTTCCTCAATTTGGAGCCGCACGAGTTCGGTCGCAATGCCTTTTTTGCGATATTCGGGGAGGGTGTACATATTGGCGATTACGGCTTTTCTGCCGTCCAAAGCTACGAGACCCGGCAAATGCCGCCAGAACATAATCCCGCTTGTAGCCACGATTTTACCCGTTTCGGAATCCTCAGCAATAAATACAACAAGCGAGCCGTCGAGCAGTCCGTTTGTAAAATAATCCGCGTTGGTAATGCGCAGAATTGCATTTGTTTCATTTGAAACCTCTGTTCCTCTTGACTCATCGTTGATGAATTCAAGCCGCAGCCGCACAAGCTCGGGAACATCGTCTGTAACTGCTTTTCTGTAGTTAATTGCCATGTTTGTTTACAATCCTGCTTTCATAATTTCCAGTTTCGAGGTCGATAAATCTTGTCCATAAAGAAACTTTATTTTCCGCATTGAGCGCGTTCCAGATTGAATCCGTAAACTCGTCAATGCTACCTTTAATTTCAACCGCAACAGGTTCACCCTCAAAGCTCGGCAGCGGCTCGCTGTCAAATTTATAAGTGTGTATAAATCTCCCGAATCCCGCAGCCGGATTATTATACGCGAAGTTATATCGCAGGCAGCTTTCGCCGTCTTTTTTAAGAATCGACAGCGCATAATTAAAATTGCTTTCCGCAAAGTGCAGAATCCCTGAAATGCGCGGCGTGAAATTCGGCGCGTCCGGCTCATATTCCCGGGTGCGAAGCGCCTGCTCAAACGTTTGCTGCCGGTCCATTAAAGCGCAAATCGTGTCGGTTTGGTCGCCGTTGGTGATTACGAGTTTGCTCCCCATGACCCGCACCGCATTGTAAATCACAAGGCTCGGGTCACTCATTTTCGCCTCGTCAAAGGCGGCGGTTTTGATTCCCTCGCCGTTTTCTTTAAACACGCGGTTACGGGAATTCTCGCTTCTGCCCATGATAAAATACGCAGCAACAGCGTTTGCGCCGTCTGCGCTTTTGCCTGTAATAATCCCGCGCCCGGGGTAGGCGTTTGATTTTAAAAGCTCGTTTAATTTTTGCACAACTTTGCTCCTTTCAAGTTCAATTATATACTCGATTAATTTAAAATTCTATATATTTTAAAGTTAAAGGACTATACCTTGATTAATACGGCGTTAGACGTCATTCGGTTTGATATGTTTTCAAGTTCGGGATTACGGGTTAAAACGAACACGTACTCATACAGCATGGTGTCGCCGTCAATCGTCAGGGTTATAAAGTGCTGCTCCTGCGAAATGCTGTCATCGGGAGCAAAAGTCTGCATCGGCTCCGTAAAAGCGGTAATGACATCGTCTGAATATTTTATATCGAAAAAAGCAATATGCACGCTCCCGTCAACGCTGATTGTATCAGCCGAATAATTTAATCTGACATTTGTATTGCCGTCTGTGTATGTTACTATGTCTTCATTAATACCTGCAACCGTGTCAGCACCGTCATTTTCGCCCTCTTCCGTAAATGGTCGGTGATGTCCGTTATCATGCTGCTCGATTTCCTCTGCTATTGTTTCCTGCGGCGATTTTTCTTCTTCCTGCGGAATTATCGGCGTTGCGCGTGTGTTGCTTTCATTTGCAGTTTGACCGCCGCAAGCCGCAAAAGTCAGCGATATAACAGAAGCTAAAACAATTGCGAGAGTTTTTGCTGTGTTTTTCATTTTTTTACCATGCCCTTTCCTCACCGATGTGCAATGAAAACGTCGTTTCACCCGATTCAACGTTATTTGTTTTCAAACTTGCTTGCCCTCTCAATAAGCAGCTTCACCGCTTTAGGTAATATTTCCCGTTCAACCTCCATAATGCGCGCCTGCAGTGTTTCGGGGGTGTCGCTGTCTTTAACTTCGGCAGCCTTTTGCAGTATAATCTCGCCGCCGTCACAGATTTCATTGACGAAATGCACCGTCGCGCCGGAAAGTTTTACGCCTCTATTGAGCGCTGCTTCATGCACTTTCAGTCCGTAAAAGCCCTCACCGCCGAATGAGGGCAGCAATGACGGGTGAACATTTATCATCTTATTCGGGAATGCTTTTACAACGCACTCGTCTAAAATAACCATGAATCCCGCATAAATTACTAAATCAATTTCATGCTCGCGCAGCAGATTTAAAATTTCCATGCTGAAATCTTTGCGGCTCGGCTTGAAATCCGTCCATTCGACAACAGCGGTTTTGATGTTATTATTCTCAGCGCGGGTTAAAGCATACGCATCGGCTTTAGATGAAATCACAAGGCTGATTTTACCGTTTGGAATATCCACGTCAATCAAAGCCTGTAAATTCGTGCCGCCGCCGGAAACAAGGACTGCTATGTTTTTCATATCAGCAC
>JAITFV010000255.1 GCA_031281115.1 Oscillospiraceae bacterium
AAAGGCGAAGAACTGAACATTTTAATCGGCTCGCGACCTTATAAAGAGGACGAAGGTTCAGAACTCGTGAAAGTAAATATTATGAAGAAAAAGAAAGAAAAATACGGCATTGTTGAAGCTGATTTGCTGAGTGCAGAGCTTGAAGCAGTACCCGCATTTAAAGCCCGCGATATCGGTTTTGACCGCTCTCTCATAGGCTCATACGGGCAGGACGACAGAGTCTGCGCTTACACGACGCTTAAAGCTTTGCTTGACTTTACAAAAACGCCGAAGAAAACCGCTGTTGTGGTTCTCACAGATAAGGAAGAAGTCGGCAGTGACGGGAATACCGGCTTAAAGTCAGCGTATTTGAAGTTTTTTCTCGCTGATTTGGCAGAAATGCAGGGTGTTGCACTGAGAACGCTGCTGAGTAATTCGCGCTGCCTTTCAGCCGATGTAAACGTCGCTTTCGACCCGACTTTCCCCGATGTTTCAGAGAAACTGAATGTAGCGTATATCAACTACGGCGTTGCGCTGACGAAGTATACCGGCTCGCGCGGCAAAGCAAGCACAAGTGACGCGAGCGCAGAATTCACCGCGGAAATACGAAAGCTGCTTGATGATAATAAAATCGCGTGGCAGACGGGCGAACTCGGTAAGGTTGACATGGGCGGCGGCGGCACGGTGGCTATGTTCCTCGCGAACCTTAATATCGACACGATTGACGTTGGTGTACCGGTGCTGTCAATGCATGCGCCGATGGAAATTACAGCGAAGAATGATGTTTATACGGCTTACAAGGCGTTTGGGGCTTTTATTGGATTTTAGGGATGGCCTTGTTCGGACAGCGCCCGCGGGTGCAAGTCGCTCTTGTCCTATTCACCGTCTTATTTTCATAAACATATAATATAGTTTATGATTTATATGAGGTAGCGGGGACTTATGACATATGCCGAAAAGAAAAAGAAAAAACGTCTCGGTAAGCGGTTTATTCTGCTCGGCTTTGCCATGCTCGGCTTTGCATTTTATGTAGATTTTCAGGTTCGCCCGCTGATTGAGCGGGTCAGCGAGTTTCAAAGCAGGACGGCGGCAGTCAGAATCATAAACGATGTGGTTTTGCAAGAACTTAACAGCGACGCTTATAATTATGAAAATATAGTTAATCTCGCCTTTGATGAAGGCGGCGAATTGTGGTCGATTACAAGTGATATGAATACTATTAACCGCTTGAAGTCACGTTCTGCGCTGCTTATAAACGAAGCTGTCGGCGACTTTGAAAAAATGAATATCGGCATTTCGCTCGGTACAATTTCGGGTGTGGGTTTTCTGTACGGCAGGGGTCCGGTTCTGCCTGTTCGGGTGTTGCCGAAAAGCTACGCAAATACAACACTTATCAGCGAATTTACATCAGCGGGAATCAACCAGACGCTGCATCGTATTATCATGGAGGTTGAAGTAGAAATCGCTGTGATTATACCGGGATTTAACCAAACTATGACTGTGAAAACGAACTACATAGTCGCGGAAACCGTAATTGTCGGCGAGGTGCCGAATATGTATGTGCAGGTTTCGGGTACAGGAGAATTATTTAACAGACTGGAGGCAATAGCGTGACGCACAAAGAACAATTGACTGACGATATAGAATTGAGATATGCAGAACTATGCAATAAAATTAACGAATATAATCATGCTTACTATGTGCTGAATGAAAGCCTTGTGAGCGACTTTGAGTTTGACGCGCTTCTGCGGGAACTCGAAGAAATTGAGAGGGAACACCCCGAGCTGGCTGCGCCGGATTCCCCCACGCAGCGCGTAGGAGGACAAGCTGATACTACTTTCGAGAAAGTCACGCACACTGTGCAGATGGGGAGTTTGCAAGATGTATTTTCGGAAGAAGAGCTGCGCGACTTTGACAGAAAAATCCGCGCTGTCGCTGAAAATCCTGTGTACGTTGTTGAACCTAAAGTAGACGGGCTTTCGGTTTCGCTTATATACGAGAACGGTATTTTTGTGCGCGGCGCGACCCGCGGCGATGGCTTCATCGGAGAAAATATAACCGGAAACCTCAAAACAATTAAAAGCGTGCCTTTGAAACTTCGGCGGGAGCTGCCTTACATTGAAGTTCGCGGTGAAGTTTTCATGCCGCACGAGAGTTTCAAGAAACTTGTCGCCGAGCAGGAGAGCAGGGGAGAGCAGCCCGCTAAAAACCCGCGCAATGCCGCAAGCGGCTCGGCGCGCCAGAAGAACAGCGCAGTAACGGCGAACAGAGAACTTGATATTTATGTGTTTAACATTCAGCAAATCCGGGGCGCTGAAATAACTTCCCACAAGCAAAGCTTAGAGCTTATGGAGGAACTCGGTTTCAAGGTAATTGCAGGCTGGCAGACGTTTGCAGATATTGAAGGAGTAATCGCACGTATTAACGAAATTGGCGAAACCCGCGGGAATCTCACGCATGATATTGACGGCGCGGTCGTAAAAGTTGATGATTTCGCACAGCGTGAAAGTCTCGGTGCGACATCAAAATTTCCTAAGTGGGCGGCGGCATACAAATATCCGCCCGA
>JAITFV010000019.1 GCA_031281115.1 Oscillospiraceae bacterium
TTCATATTTTCATTAAGTCCTTTCTTCACCAACGAAGAATGAAAACAACGTTTTCCCCGTTTCAGCCGTATTTTGTTTCAAACTTATTTTCATTAAGTCCTTTCTTCACCAACGAAGAATGAAAACAACGTTTTCCCCGTTTCAGCCGTATTTTGTTTCATTTTAAGCTAATCGAGTATACTTCAGCATTATAGTTTTAACTCCGGTACTTTACCCTCTTCAACAGTAACAGATTTATTGCCGACTGTAATTGTATTTCCGCTGCGAACCGCTTTAACAATAAGCTTATCGCTGCCTTTAATGTCGGGAATAACACAGTTTGTTTCGCCGTCTTTTGACATATAAAACCGAAGTGTCGCACCTTCCGCATAGTCATAGTCGGGGCGGCTGTCAACATTGCCCATTGCTAAAATTGTTCCGTCCCTGACATAAATCGGCATTGAGAAGTAGTCGTATTTTTCTTTGTACCAGCGGCCGCCTTCGCGGATTTCTCCCGAAAGTAAGTGCGTCCAAACGCCGTCAGGCAGGTAGTAATCCACCTCGCCGCTTTCATCGAAAATAGGCGCAACTAATAAACTGTCACCGAACATATATTGCCTGTCAAGATAATCGCAGGCAGGGTCATTCGCGCCGAATTCAAATGCCATCGGGCGCATTACCGGAATCCCTGTTTTGTGCGCTTTTACCGCCATCGCGAACAGATACGGCATTAATCTGCATTTTAATTTAATAAACGCGGCAAGCACTTCGCTCGCTTCATCGTCATACGCCCACGGCACACGGTAGCTTTGCGAGCCGTGGAGTCTCGTGTGTGTCGAAAACGCGCCGAAACCAATCCAGCGTTTATAAACGTCGGCGGTCGCAGTCATTTCAAAGCCGCCGATATCGTGGCTCCAGAACGAAAACCCGCTCATCGCGAACGACAGCCCGCCTCTAAGCGACTCTGCCATTGACGGGAAGTTTGCAGAATTATCGCCGCCCCAGTGCGCAGGGAACATTTGCCCGCCTGCGTGTGCGCTACGAGCAAACAAGACAGCTTCTCCCTCGCCTTTAACTTCGCGGAGTAAGTTAAACACGCATTCATTGTAAATATGCGAGTAGTAATTGTGCATACCTACGGGGTCTGCACCGTTGTGGTAAATAACGTCAATCGGGATTCTCTCGCCGAAGTCGGTCTTAAAGCAGTCTACGCCCATGTCAAGCAGAGTACGCAGCTTATCGGTATACCACTTTGCGGCGGCAGGATTCGTGAAGTCTACAATACCTATGCCGGGCTGCCAGTGATCCATTTGCTTAACGCCTTTGCCGTCGGCGCGCATGAGGTAATAGCCGTTTTCCAAGCCCTCGCGGAAAAACTTCGTTCCCTGCGCGATGTACGGGTTAATCCAAACGCAGATTTTAAGTCCTTTTTCCTCTTTATAACGTTTCAGCATACCGCGTACATCCGGGAAAACTTCACTGTCCCACTCCATATCGCACCAGCGCAGCGCCTTCATCCAGAAGCAGTCAAAGTGGAATACACTCAGCGGTATATCGCGCTCTGCCATGCCGTCTATGAAACTTGATGTAGTTTTCTCATCGTAGTTAGTTGTGAACGAAGTTGAAAGCCATAGCCCGAACGACCATGCGGGGGGCAGTGCGGGACGACCTGTTACGCTTGTATAGCTTGTAAGTATTTCTGCGGGAGTTTCGCCGTATATAACCTGGAAGCGGAGCTCTTCGCCGGGAACGGAGAAGCCGGTGTAAGACACTTTTTCGCTTGCTACCTCAAAAGAAACACTGGAAGTATGGTCAACATAAACACCGTAGTTCCGGTTAGTCACGTAGAAAGGCACGTTCTTATAGGAAATCTGCGACGATGTTCCGCCGTCCTCGTTCCAAATATCGATGCTCTGTCCATTCTTGACAAACGCGCTGAACCGCTCGCCAAGCCCATATACGCACTCACCCACACCGAGGGATAATTCCGCTACCATATAGGGTTTATAATCAGCTAACAGGTAGTTCTCTTTCGGGAGCATTGTGGATTTTTTGCGTTTGTATTTCATGTAACCGATATTGCGGAAGCCGCAGGATGTTAATACTTTTCCTCCCGCTTCAAATGTAAAGCCGAAGTTCTCGCGGTCTACGCGAACGGTCATTTTGCCGGCTGTCATTACGGCTTCTTTGTCCGTAATTTTAATATCGGCGGGACAAGGAGAGCTGTTTTTGGGAAGTACGGGTTCCTTGCCGTCGTAACCCTCAAAGTGACAGCATTTTACGCCGATTGTGTTCTCGTTGACCGATGTAAATTCGATGGTGAGTGTAGGTACATCTACGGATGCCCCGCGGGCATAAATCGGGCGGGAGGGGCAGATTAAACGCATACAGCCGTTATCTGCCTCAACTGCATACGCCTGCATTGCGTACATTTCGTTAGCATCTTCGCTGCGAAGCCAATAACCTTCGGTAAATTTCATAGTTAAACTCCTTTATGTTTATACTAAAATCCAATAGTTTTAGGGATGGCGCTGTTGCAACAGCGCGGAACCCTGTTATCCATTTCTTAAATGGATAACAGTATTAAATTGAAGGGCGGGCGTTAAAGCCCGCCCACGTAGAATTGCGGTCCTATTGTCCTGCTCTGACTCTGTCCTCATGTTCTCTGCGGATTTGTGCCTGTTCCATAGTCCACAGGGTACACTCTTCGTAGCCATATGCATGCGTCAGACTTATCATCTCCGCTACAATCGAGTCGAATTCTTCGTCGCTTCCCGCATAAATCGCTCTCCACGAACCCTGCTGAATTGCGTTTTTTACCTGCTCCCATACCATTTCTAAATTGGAATCACGTCTTGCCATTGCGAACGGCGTGCCGATTGAAACAGCTACTTTTCCTTCATTGCGGAGGAACTCGTCGGCAGTAACCGTTCCCGACCAGTCGCGCCAGGATTGTTCAATAGGCGTTACAGGTTTATTAAGAATCGTGCTGTCCCAGTGCTTCCAGTTGAATGTTTCGCCGCCTGCGGAATCGGGGTTCACGGCATCGCGGGAGAATGTTGTGTTATTATGCTGGAATTCACCTTCGCGGTAAGGCTGCTCAACACCCTTGAAAACAATCGGCGTTCTCTTGTCCCCGTCATGAACAAGAAAACCGACGTCAGTTAAGTAGGGATTCCCGTTCTCGTCATAATCCCACGTAACGCCCTGCGGTCCGTAATTGAACCACATTACGCCTTCGGGAGTGCTGAACCAGTTGATGATTTCCATGCACAGTTCGGGATAACTGGTTTTTGCGCCGATTGTCCAAACTCTGCCGCCGCCGTAAACGTTAAGCCCTTCAACAAGATTCATTTGGTTTGCCGCGGGTATACATTTTAAGGCTCTGCCCGCTTCTAAATTTTCGGGGCTGTTGAAATCCTCTGCAACAAAGGTGAAAATATTCCAGAACGAGACGCCGTTCTTATACTTCATTGCCGCATCATCGAAACGCTGTGTCATAGAGTCAGGGTCATAAAGCCCCATTTGGAACAGTGTGTTGTAGAATTTCAGGCAGCGGATATACCAGCCGTCGGGTTCAAGCGCGCCCTCGAACTCCTGCGTTATAACGTTATAAAGCCCGAAGCCGAACTCTTCCCAGCCGTACAGAGCGGCTGTGGATTTAACCATCATAACCATATCGCCGTCCCAGCAGGGGAAAGAGGAAACGCCGTAGGTTGCGCGGCCGTCCTCCGTAAACGGCTCAAGCGCTTTCATCTGCGCCAATATATCAATATAATCTTCTAAATCGTTAATCGGAGGCATTCCAAGCTCTAAGTATAAATCCCAGCGCAGGTAGGGGTAGTAAATATGCGCCTGGTGGTCATCCGCATCCAACGCTACGTCAAAGCCGAAACCGTAAAGCGAGCCGCCGGATATATCGCGGTTCTTTTGCAGTGCGTACGGCATATTTTCGTAAATATAAGGACCGTAATTTTGTACTAAATCGTCCTCTTCCCAGTCGAACAGCAGTCCTTCGGATACGGCTTCCTGATATTGGTTGCCATCACTGCCGAAAATGACTATGTCGCCGAGGTTTCCGCTCGCCTTTCGTGTGGCGAAAGTTCCGTCCATCTCGTTGACAACAGTGATTCTGACGCCGAACCTCTCTTCAAGAATCTGACCTGCCCACCCGCCCTGCACTCCTGCGAAGTTTGCGGTTTGCGAGTAAATAACAAGGTCGACTAAATCGCCGTCGCCGCCTGTGTTACGAGCGGTGCCGTCACCATCAGCATCTCTTAAATCGCCGCCGCCCGTACCCATAGTTTCTGTGCAAGCAGCAAACAGCGAAAGCGTCATCATCAATGCCAATAGAAGCGCAAATTTTCTTTTCATAAAAAACCCTCCTGATAAATTTATTTTAATTATTGATTATTGTATTGTTCATCATCCTTTTACTGCGCCGAGCATTAAACCTTTTTGGAAATATCGCTGCATAAACGGGTAAACAAACAAAATAGGAATAATAGTCGCCATCGCTACCGTAAGCGATATAACGCGGATGTCGAGGGCTTCCGCGCCTACGGAGCCTTCCCTCATTCGCGTTTCAATATCCGATGCGTTGGTTTGCAGATACAGATAGAGCCTGTGCTGCAGGGTGAAGAGGCTCGGGTTTCCGCCCATCAGGATAATAGAGTCCATGAACGAATTCCAGTGGCCGACAGCGCCGAAAACAGTAATAGTCGCAAGTATCGTCTTACAAAGCGGGAATATAATCCTTCTGAAGGTTGTAAAATATCCCGCGCCGTCCATGAACGCGCTTTCTTCAAGTTCTTTCGGCAATGATTCAATATAGGTTTTAACCAAGATAATGTTAAAAGGCTGAACGATTGCGGGGATAATATAACCCCAAAAATTGTTGGTCAAACCTAACATCTGTATGTTCACGAACCATGGAATTAGCCCCGCATTAAAGTACATCGTAATAATGATGAACCGATAGATGAACTTCCGTCCGAACATAGCGGTTTTCGTCACTAAGTATCCCACAAATGCGGATGCGAGGACCATCGTAACGGTTCCTAAGACTGTGCGGGCGATTGAAATAAACGCTGCTCTGCCAAGCTCGTTTACTGCGAGCAGCGCTATGTAATTATCAAAATGCAAGCCCTGCGGAAAGAGGTTGATACGCCCTACCGCTACCAAGCTGTTATCGCTGATAGTATTAATAAACAAATAATAAAAAGGAAAAATGCAGATTAATGTAAACAGGGTGAAGAATGTACCGTTAATAATACCGAAAGCGCGGTCGCCGGAGCTTGTTCCGAATTTGCTTTTTCTGACTGCCGTCTTCATGTTCATATTTTCATTAAATCCTTTCTTCACCAACAGAGAACAGCTTCGTTTCAAAACGAAGCGAAAGCAACGTTTTCTCCGTTTCAGTAGTATTTTGTTTCAAGCTTCCATCTCCCTACACAATAGTTTCGCCGCGCAGCCATTTAGAGGCGCGGTTCGCTGTAAACAGCAGCGTTACGCTGATGATTGTTTTAAACATTCCGACTATGGTGGCGAGCGGTATATTCGGAGAGTCTGCACCGATTCCCGTGTTGAAAATGTATAAATCCAGCACCTCAATCGTTTGCCTGTTCATATGATTTTCAAAGACAAAATACTGCTCCATGCCGTTCGATAGTATATTTGCAATTGACAGCAGTAAAAGCACAAAGAAAGTGGAAAGCAAGCCCGGAACAGTAATGTGCCACATTCGGCGGAAGCGGCCCGCACCGTCAACTGTCGCGGCTTCATAAAGCTGCGGGTCAATACTTGAAATGCCCGCGATGTAAATAATCGCACTCCATCCAAGCCCTTTCCACGTTCCCCAGCCACATTTTGAGCCAGATATTGCTGTCGCTCATGAGGTGAGCGGGACCGGGAAGAGAGTTGATGATTCCGAGATTTGCAAGCATCCAGTTGAAGAAACCTTCTGTGGAAAATATAGCGAAAGCTACGCTGTATACTAATATCCAGCTGATAAAGTTCGGAATCGTGGTTAATGTCTGAACCGTGCGTCTCGGTCTGTTCGCTTTCATTTCCGCAAGGAAAATCGCAAAAACCATCGGAAGCCATGAAGTGGCTATACCGATTCCGCTCATCGCGAAAGTATTCCGAAGCACCCGCGGTATATCCATACGAACGCCGCTGTTCGTGAAAAGGAACCTGAACCAAAATAACGGGTCGGCTTCAAGTTCTGCCGGGCTTTGAAATGCGTAGCGCCAGCCGAAGAGCGGTAAATAGGAAAACAACGCGACTAAAATCAAAAATGGCAACATCATCAAAAACAGCCTGTATTTGGCTTCCATCGTCATTTTTGCGCTTTTTTCCGGTTTAGGCAGCGCGAACCACGAAACGGCAGACAGAATTATAACCAGCGCGAACATGATGTAAAACACATTGATTCCGGTCGGCATCACGGGGCTGACACGATGCGGTTCGGCTATAGAGGACAACATTCCGTACACCGAACGCAGTACGGTAATGCCTGCGATTCCTACAACCGAGGAAGCTGCCGCGATTATTGCGCCGAAACGGCGCATTTTTAAGCTCCCCAAACTGAAACACGCAGCGGCTCCGAGACCTATTATAGCAAATCCCGCAATCAGCGAACCCACGTATATAGTTGATACCATTGACTGTTCAAGTCCCCAGTGGGCATTGCGCGGGAGCAGGGCGCGCTCGAAGTGTGCGCCCGTTGTTGAAGGAGAAATCGCGGAGGTGAACAGCGAGTAATTATCGGAAATAAGCTCGCTGACACGTGCGGGGTTCAAAATCGGCAAAAACGCCGCTAAACACACCCCGACTATGATTACTCTGAGTATAAGCACCAACGCCGCCGAAGGGCGCGCTTTTTGGCTGTCAGTCATAATTATGACCACTCCTTCCTCCTGAGGAGGATTGGTGCCGATACTGTTTCTGAACAAACGTTGTCTGTTCAGAAACAGGGATTGCGCTGTTGCGAGTTCATTTTTGAGGCACAAACCGGCGGGTTTGAAAGAAATCTAAAGATTTCTTTCAAACTTACCCCTCGTAATATTCAAATGTTATGAAAATAGTTTCTATGCGCGCCGAAGTGTAATTTATGAGAGGTACCGGCGAAGCATCCGCCATATCAATTCCTGCCGGAACTCTGGCTTCGGAAGGCGGTTCACCGCTCCATTCGCCGTCGGAGAAGGTACGAACCCACTCGTTGTAGAGATTAACTCTGGCGGTAACGGGATTATCGTTCGTGGTATACGGAACGCCTTCGAGTTCAGCAGGTTCGCCGTTAATCAGTACTTCGGTAATTTCCATGATGTACCCGGGCCACAGGGTTTCGGCATTTACTATTCCGATTGCGGAGAAAGCGGTGCCTGTAACAAAACCGCCCGGTACCCCTGTGAAATCAAGTCCTACCGTATACGTACCCGGACCGGTAACTTTAATGTCGTGCGTAATTAAACCGCCTGCCTTCTGCTCCGGTCTGTAGTCGTCGCCCACACTGTAGCTTACAGTGTAATCGCTGCTGTGGAACATGAGCCAGGCATATGCCTCATCAGTCGTGAAGATAAGCTGCGGTCTTTCGGCTGCGAGCGCGAGATTATTCGCCATACTTGCCTCAGCGGCAGCGATGATGTCTTCGGCAGAACGTCCCTCTTTTGCCGCTTCCCTGCTGACAAATAAATCATGAATTTCATCAGCGACTATTCTGAGTGTATCGTTTCTGTCGAACAGGCGCCTGTTCCGCGGAGTGTATCCCGTGTCCCATAAAATAGGCGCAAAACCGTGCTTATCGCTGTTATCAAGGAAGTTGGTAAAGAATTTAAGTCTGTCGGGACCATCGTTGTCAAGCACACCCCACTCGCCGAGAATAACGCCGAAACCTTGGTCAGTGAACTTCGTCAGACTGCCGAGGAGGTCGTTCATTTGCTCAACCTCGCTGATACTCCCCCAGGCTTCTATGCCCGAAATATCGCCGCAGTAACTCCAAGGCGTGTAATAATGTACGGAAAGCAGTGTTCTGTTCGCAGGGTCGGACGGCAGTATGAATCTGCTGTCCAATGTTTTCTCAACGTCTGTGCAGTAACCTTTTGTGACTAAGAAGCGGTTGGGATTATTTCCTCCGGAGTCGCGAATCAAGTCAACAAAATACTGCGCTTTTTGATTAAGCAATGCGTAACATTCATCTGTTGTAAGTACACCTCGGACGTCGCCCGTGAAGCCGGTAGGGTCGTTGAAACGGTCGCCCCATTCTTCGTTGGAAGCTTCAAACATCAGACGATAATCGTAATCTTCAAAATAGTCGGCAACCTGTGTCCACATAGCTGTGTAAATATCCCACGCGGCATCGCGCAGCGCAGGGTCTTCCGCTCCGAACATACTCCACCAGCCGTGGTCCCAGTGCGCGTTAATCATGACATACATGTCTTCATTAAGCGCATAGTTTACGATTTCCTCCACGCGCTCCAAGTATCTCGGGTCAATTGTATAATCCCAGTTATCAATATCCATGTCGTACCCGACAGCGAACATCATAGCGTTCGTCCATGCAACGGGGATACGCAGAGTCTTGAATCCGGCGTTTCTCATGCCGGTTATCATTGCTTGAGTTGTGACAGGGTTTCCCCACATCTGCTCATAAACGCTCGGTTCGCGTCCGGGAGCGCGGTTCGCTGCGCCTGCGGCTTCCATGGTGTTTCCGAGGTTAATGCCGTAGCCCATTAAACGCGCCATCTCTGTTGAAGAAGCGTTCGCTAAATCAATTTCTTCTGCGGTTCCTACTGTATCGGCAAGCATATTCTGAAAGTATGTACTTTCCATAGTAATCATAATTAATTCCGGTTCATCTTCAATTCCGGCAGATTCAATGTTAGCGGGTTCATCTGCCGGTTCCTCTTTATGTTCGGATTCAACTGTTAATTGTCCGTCGGGTTCAGGCTCGGATGTACCGCAAGCGCCGAGAAGGATTATAAACGTTAAAAAAATTGACAGCAAAGATTTACGAAACATTTTCACTAAAACATTCCTTTCAAATTAAGCACAAGGTGCAGCCGGCGCGCTGCGCCGGTTACACCCTGTATAATAAAATTATTTCTTCTTTGCGGCTGCGATGATGATTGTAATGATTCCTACAACCGCAGCTGCGATTGCGATTATAATCCAAGCAGGGAAGCCGCCGTCGCTGCTTGCCTCAGGATTTGCACTTTCGTTATTCATCGGTGGCGGTGCAACTTCACCATCTTCGCCTGCTTCATATTCGCCGTCTTCTTCTCCTGCCTCGTCAGATATGGGAGTTTCAACGGGAGCAAGCGCGAAAGCGCTGAAATCCGGTCTCGGGTCGCCGTATTCAACAAACGCCATTACTACTTCTAAAGTGGAAAAGTCACCGATTCTCTCGTGTGATATCACCACCGGGTCGCTCGCCCAGCCGTTAGTAAGCGAAATGCGGATTCCGCCCTCGCCGCGTTCGTTGCTGACTTCGATATTATCTTCATTGAACATAACGTTTCTTTCGCCGTCTACTGTGATTCTTTCTATATAAGCATCAAGTCCGGCGGCAGATACGTCCATATCCGTCTGCACAACTGTTATAAAGCCCCATGAAGCTTCTCCGTGCGTGTTAGTTTCGCCGCCGAGGTCAACCATAACAGAAAACGGCGCACCTATCGTAAACGCAGTTGGGAATTCGTCAAACCTCACCCATTCCATTTCGCCCTCTTCGTCATAAAACGTTCCGCCGATGATTGCGTTGCCGCCGTCCGGTTCAACTTCGGCGAACGCCGCTGTCGAAGCGAGCATAAATATACTGATTAAAACTGCAAGAATTGCTGCAAAGCATTTTGATTTTTTCATAAAAATCTCCTCCATAAAATTAAATGATTATCTTGTGCAAACAGATTCTCAAAAATCTGTCCACTTAAAACTAAATATACCACAAGTTTATTTTTCTGTCAATAGATTTCAGCTCGAAATACAAAATATTATGCAATATGACGAATAAATTTACATATTTAAAAAGACTTGTAAAATTTTTCCTGATAGTGTATACTTAAAAGGCAAATCAAATTTCACAAGAAAGGACATGAAACGAATGTTATATTCACACGAAGTAGAGCAAATGTGCGTGGTCGCGAAAGGCGCGTGTCACGGACCTGCGCCGATTCCGCAGGAAGGCAAGTGGACAAAAGCGTATGAAATCAAGGACATCAGCGGGCTTACGCACGGCGTAGGCTGGTGCGCGCCGCAGCAGGGCTGCTGCAAGCTGACCCTAAATGTTAAGAACGGCATTATTGAGGAAGCTTTGATTGAAACACTGGGTTGCTCCGGCATGACTCACTCGGCAGCTATGGCGGGGGAAATTATGCCCGGAAAAACTATTCTCGAAGCCATGAACACGGATTTGGTCTGCGATGCGATTAATGTCGCGATGAGGGAATTGTTCCTGCAGATTATTTACGGGCGCAGCCAGACGGCGTTTTCCGAGGGTGGGCTGCCAATCGGCGCAGGACTTGAAGACCTTGGAAAAGGGCTTCGCTCACAGGTAGGCACGGTTTTTTCCACGCAGGCGAAAGGCGTGCGTTACATGGAAATGGCAGAAGGTTATATAAACAAGCTCGCTCTTGACAAAAACGGCGAGGTGATTGGCTACGAGTTCGTGAAAGTCGGGCAGATGCTTGAAGCGATTCGCAAAGGCAAGAGCCCCGATGAAGCCTATAAAGCAAACATAGGCACATACGGCAGATATAACGATGCAGCGGGATACATTGACCCGAGAGAGGAGTGAGGCAGATGAGTAATATAAAATTTGAAGGTCAGAACAGAAGACAAGGCAAAATTGATGCTTGTCTGAAAGAATACGGTTTTGCAAGTCTTGAGGCGGCGCGGGATTTATGTTTAGAAAAAGGCATAAACGTAGAAGAAATCGTTAAAGGCGTGCAGCCGATTGCATTTGAAAACGCGACCTGGGCATATACGCTCGGCACGGCAATCGCGGTTAAAACCGGTAAAACCAACGCCGCGGAAGCAGCAGCCACTATAGGAATCGGCTTGCAGGCGTTCTGCATTCCCGGCTCTGTCGCTGAAAACCGCGATGTGGGCATCGGTCACGGAAACCTCGGCGCTATGCTGCTTGAAGAGGACAACAAGTGCTTTTGTTTCTTAGCGGGACATGAAAGCTTCGCGGCGGCAGAGGGCGCAATCGGCATTGCGCGCACAGCGAATAAAGCAAGGAAAGAACCGCTGCGCGTAATTCTGAACGGCTTAGGCAAAGACGCAGCTTATATTATCTCAAGAATCAACGGTTTTACTTACGTTGAAACCGAATATGATATTCCGTCCGATAATCTTAAAATCGTAAAAGAAGTCGCTTTCTCGGACGGCGATAAAGCTAAGGTTAAAGTTTACGGCTGTGATGATGTTTGCGAGGGCGTAGCGGTAATGAAGCATGAGCACGTAGAGGTGAGCATTACGGGCAACTCCACAAATCCCACGAGATTCCAGCATCTTGTTGCGGGAACTTATAAAAAATGGGCGACTGAGCATGATATGAAATACTTCTCGGTAGCTTCAGGCGGCGGCACGGGCAGAACGCTCCACGCTGATAATATGGCGGCAGGCCCTGCTTCCTACGGCATGACGGATTCCATGGGCAGAATGCACGGCGATGCACAATTCGCGGGAAGCTCGAGCGTTCCGGCGCACGTTGAGATGATGGGCTTAATCGGCATGGGGAATAACCCGATGGTGGGCGCGACTGTCGCGTGTGCGGTGGCAATCAGCGAGGCGTTTAAGGTGTAAGAACCTGTCAATTCGCTATAAAATCGTAACAAATCCCCATTCTCTTGAAAGAAGAAAAGGGGATTTGTTACATTTTTTATACTTTCATGGAATTAGCCTGTGAAAAGCTGTCCCCAGCCTGTGCCGTTTTTTCCTACGCCCATGTGCGTGTAGTTGGGATTAAGGATGTTGGCACGGTGTCCCGATGAATTCATCCATGCGTCAACCACGGATTTCGAGCTGTTAAAGCCCCGTGCAATGTTTTCGCCGCAAATATTGTAACTGATGCCGAATTCGTTAAATACAGTCATCCAGCTTGTTCTGTTCGGGCGGGTGTGCGAAAAACGGCGCAGAACTTCCCCGGCGCGCACTTCGGCAGCGGCGCAGAGATTTTCGTCAAGTTCAAGAGCGGAAAGACCCCTGCTCGTTCTCTCTTCATTTACAAGTTTCAAAACTTCCTCGGCATATGTAGAGCAAACCCGATTAGGTTCGGTGATTTCCGGGGGTTCGATTTCGGGAGTTTTCACGGGTTCGCAGTTGTTTGCCGTACAGGCGATGTTCGTGTTACAATTGTTGTTTTCGGGCAGGCAGTTGTTGCTTACAGGCGGGCAATTGTTGCTTACAGGCGGGCAGTTGTTGCTTGTAGGTGGGCAGTTGTTGTTTGTGAGCTGACAATCAGCATCGCTTGGTGTACAGTTATTGCCGCCAAATACTGTGTTTCTTCCGGTAAAAAAATTGGTAACTGGGCAGCTTGAATTATTATTTGCCGTGCTGTTGTTCCCTCCGCCGAAGAACGAGAAGAAGCTTCCGAACGGGCTGCCGCTGTTATTACCCATAGCTCTGTTAAAAAGGCTTGTCAGAGGACATGACGCCGATGCGGTAATACCCGTGCCTGTGATAAGTAACGTGAAAATTATGCTTGTTATTAATGTCAGTTTAAGTGATTTTTTCATTTGAACCTCCAATAATACTCGGTTTTATACCGGTTTTTCCCGGCATATTAGTTAGCTGTGCTAAACATATGATACCAAAATAACCTTTGTTTGTCAAGGTAAAATCGGGGTTTTTCTTTATGCAAATAATTACAAAAATGGAAAATTGAAATTAAATTAAAAATATTTACCTAAACACTTGACAAGGCAAGGGTAAAAGTGTATAATGTAATAGTTGCTGATAAAAAGCGGCATAAAGTGGGAGTATAGCTCAGCTGGGAGAGCATCTGCCTTACAAGCAGGGGGTCACAGGTTCGAGCCCTGTTACTCCCATCGCAGGGACAACATTTCCTGCTGAGGTCCGGTAGTTCAGTTGGTTAGAACGCCAGCCTGTCACGCTGGAGGTCGAGGGTTCGAGTCCCTTCCGGATCGGCGGTCGGCAATTGTCAGTTATTCACCGGTGTTGAGTCTGTGCATCTCAATCGGCAGAGCAATAGAATGAAAAGCGGTTTACTCAGCACCTGCAGCTGACGCATAACCGCCTTTATTTATAGCTATCACAGGACAAGCCCCATCAACACAGGGCTTGTTTTTTCGTTGTTTGACACCAGATATTCCCACAAAAAAAGCCGTAAAAAATTTACGGCTTTAATCTGTCCGGTGAAGTTCCAAAATCAAAATTTAAAAAATACCTCTTATAAAATTCGCCGTTTTGTCAATATTAAAAGTATGCAAATGCTTTGACGGGCTTGCATAAGAAAGATAAATCGGAGTAAATTTATGAGGAAAATTTTTAATGCGGCATACGGAACACTTGTTTGCTTTGTGTTACTATTATGCGTAATTTTTGGCTTCTATTACACACAGCTGCCTGACAAGTTTTACCTTTCCGGCAATGCGCCGCTTAATATAAGGACCTTTTTTAATATA
>JAITFV010000022.1 GCA_031281115.1 Oscillospiraceae bacterium
AAATCGCCGTACCCGCTTGTGTTGCTGTAACTGTTTTGTGCAGCTCTGCGCAATCTGCTGAAGCTGACGATTTCCGCATCTTTCTGCACATAATATGTACCGGCGAGTTCGCTGAGTGCCTCGTTGAGCCATGCGTAATCTCTTGATGTGCCCGACGGCGCATAAATACCGAAATGCATATAGAACAACAAATGCTGCAGTTCATGTGCAAGCGTATTGTAGACACTAAAACGGTCTTCGTCTGAAGCGCCCGCTCTAAATGCGTTAAAACCTTGGTTGTTCCCGATGTCTATATGCAGCATATCGATGGTGTTTCTGAAGCTTCCGTCAGGCCCGTGCGTGAAGAAATCTTCATTTGTGAAAAAACCCGCCGTAAAACTGCCGCCGCTGCCGCCGCTGCCCATTATATCATATAACAGGTAGTTTACTTTACCGTCACCGCTTAAATCACCAATCGCCGGCATATTAGAAAATCCTGCTTCAATCCGCACACCCGCATGAGCACCGAAGCCGCCTTCTCCTGTCATTCTTCTGTAAATGACATCTACCTGATTCGCTATTTCATTAGCGAGAGCGGGAGTAATATCTTTTTGGTGGCAAGTTGCTATTACACAAATCGTTCCGTGCATAAAACTGCAATCCACGACCCATATATTTGTATGCTCGCCCTGTCCTGCTAAATCGGCAGAAACAACCCGCCACTCATTAACGGAACCGTGCGCGCCTGTTCTCGCTCTGAAATCACGTCTGTCCCCGATATCGAAAGGACCCGCGCTCGCAGCGGAAGCCTGCACCGCCGAGAACGGCGCAAACAACGAGGGAGGCTCCGGTTCAGTATACTCCTGCGGCAGATGAATAATCCGGCTGTTATCTATTTCAATTTTTTCTAAGTTTAAAACTTCTTCCGAACAGCTGCCGAAAAATTCCTCGCGAGTCTCATTCATCTGCGCTTCAAAGCTGCTTGCTTCTGTTGAAGCCGCGCCAAACGCTGGCAGCCCCGCAAGCAGCGCAAATACTATTGTAAAAGATAAAACAGTTTTCATTTTTTATTTTCCCGCTTTCTTTGACGCTATTTCTAAATTCCATTTTACGTGCGCCCTGATTTCATCCTCACCGGTGAATTCCAGCCCGAACACCCGCTTCATCTTGTCAACGTTGTACAACATAGGAGTGCTTCCCCAGCCTTTGTCTTCGAGGTCGATTTTTGAACTCGAATCCGGATATTCTTCAAGAGCCATCTCAGCAACTCTCGCCCATGTGACATAATCCGCCGCGAGCGTAAGGAACACCTCTTCGTTTAAATCGCTTTCAAGCAGCGCGACATACGCTTTTGCAATCTGCCCCGCCGAAAGAAACTGCGTTCCATCGTGCTTAGTTATTTTAACAGGTTTGTTGTTTACAACAGCGTCGGCTATATCGCGGAACCGCGAGTCAAGCTGTGTTGTTCCGCCCGCAAAGCAGGGAGTCGCGTATGTATAGCCGGGACGGATTACATTGCGCTTCATGGTTACTTGTTTCGGCTCCTGCCCTGCTTCCGGGAAATACTGGCTGAATCCTAAAACATAGGCTTCAATGGCGCCTTTTGTGCTGCCGTACAGATTAAGCGGCATATTGCAGTATTTTTCATCCATATCGGGACGGTTATGCCCCATAGCAGCTGTTGAACTCGTGAAGATAAATTTCCCGACTCCTGCTTTCTCGGAAATTTCCAGCAGATTAACAGTCGCCAGCGTATCATTCGTAAGCATGGAAACAGGCTCGTTACCCCAGCCGAGCGCGATTGAAATAACCGCGTCGCAGCCTTTTGCATATTCCGCCATAAGCTCATAGTCGGTCATTAAACCTTTGACGATTTTGATATTTCCCATTTCTGACATCGGCGCGTATTTATCGGGCGTGCGCGAAAGCACAATCGCTTCGTGTCCCTTTTCTGCTACCGCTAAAGTTACGTATTGCCCGATACAGCCGGTTCCGCCCGTGATGAATACTTTCATGATGAATCTCCTTAATGATTTATTTTTATATAGCCAGTTAAGTTAAAAACGCTAAAGCGTTTTTAACCCACGGCGTATACGCCGTGAACCGCCAAAGGCGGCTTGACTTGACTGCATAGCTGATTATCCGTGCTGATAGCACGGCGGCAAGCGCCGCTTGCCGAGAAAACACTTTAGTGTTTTCAATTTAATCAGCTATATAATAATTCTATCACAAAGACCACAAAATGTCAATTATAATTCCGCTCCTCTGCCCATGCGTCCTCATAAATCCGCAGATAACTGTCAAATCTGCTTTCGCTTATTTCGCCGGCTTTGCGGGCTTTGATTACCGCGCAGCCTTCTTCTTTTACATGTCGGCAGCCCGCGAATTTGCACTTTTCCACAAAAGGCACAAATTCACGGAAATAAAGCGCGATGTTATCGGAAATAAGTTCTCCGTACTTTGCGGCTTCCACCGTAGAAAACCCGGGCGTATCCGCAATGTACGAGTTCTCGTCTATCCCAAACAACTCCACCTGCCTTGTCGTATGCTTGCCGCGCCCGAGCTTCTTGCTGATTTCGGCGGTTTTGAGCGTGAAGCCCGGGAAGAGGTTATTGAGTGTGCTGGACTTCCCCACTCCTGTATTCCCGATTAATGCGCAGGTTTTATTTTTTAGGAAACCGCGCATTTCTTCTATTCCCGTGTTCTCTGTATTACTGACGGAAAATACTGTGAAACCCGCTTTAACGTATATTTCCCGAAGCTCGGCTTCTTCTTTTTTGTCTGTTTTTGTGAAGAGCAGAACGGGTTCGATTTCCTTGCTTTCAAAAATCGCGATTAATTTGTCAAGAATTAATTTATTCGGTTTCGGCTCGACAGTAGAAACGACAATAACCGCTGCGTCAAGATTCGCGAGCGGCGGGCGAACAACGTAGTTTTTGCGCTCAAGCACATCTGTGATTACTGGCGCGCTTTCGCTCATATCCACAACAACATTATCGCCTGCAACGGGCGTGATTTCCCTGAGCCGGAACACCCCGCGCGCAGTGCAAAGCAGAACTCCGTCAGGGGTTTCTACGTGAAAGACCCCCCCGACGGATTTTAACATTTTACCGGTTATACTATTCATTGTCACCATTTTCTGCAGATTCTTCACCCATGCCGTACCGATTAAAGGCGCGGGTTTCTAAGTTAAAGGGGTTTCCGCTGCGTGAGCGTATAATCAGCTACATTATAACATAAAAAATCAGAAAGGTCAATAAAAAAAGCCAATTCTTGCGGAATCGCAAGAGGTCTGAATGGATATAATCGTTTAAATTGAAAACTGTTCCACAGTTTCAATTTAAACGGGTTTCCGCTACGTGAGCGCAGCGGGCGCTGTCGCAACAGCGCAAGCCCCTTTAACTTAAAAAGCGAAACGCTTTTTAAGTTAAAGGACTATAACAGTATAAACTCCACAATTCGCCACAACAATGAACAAACTATTAACAAAAAGTGAATATAGTCCAAACATTCGTAATATAGTCCATATTATTTTCCAAAAAATTGTGATATAATTAAACATAAAGACTTTATATTTTAGGTGTTTTAAGGAGAATATTATGAAAACTACAAAAAAACTATTATCAATATTTCTTACTTTAGCAATGCTTGTTTCACTTGTTACGGCTGTACCTATGATAGCGAGCGCATCAACTCCCCCGCCTCCTGTGCAAGAAGCACTGGCAGGGGATAGTCACGGCTCAAACGGCAGGTTTCTCACCCCGATTGCGCCGCCTGTAGCGGATTCGCGCCCGATTTCAAGTGCCGAGGAGCTGCTCAAAATAGGCGCGGAAGGCGGCTACCATGTGAATGAAGACTTCCATTTAACTGCCGACATTGATTTGAGCGGCATTGATTGGGTGCCGATTATGGGTCATAATGCCGCTAATCCTAACAACCCTTTACTTTTTACAGGCACATTCGACGGGCAGGGCTTCGCGATTCGCAATATGACCATTACGGGTGAGTTCGGTCATGGTACTGGTCGGGGAGATGATGTAGGTTTATTCGGCACAGTCGGCGGTACGTACTACGTCGGTATGGTCGGTCCGTTCCTCCGCACACCGGTTTTTAAAAACCTCGGATTGGAAGATGTCAATATCAACGTCACAGGCGCCAGAAGCGTGGGCGGATTGTTCGGAAGTAACACTCGGGGCAGTGTAACCATCAGCAACTGCTATGTTACGGGAAATATAACCACTGCCAACCACAGCTTATTTGTCGGCGGTCTTGTCGGGTATTCGGGCGGTTATAATCCCGCCGGGATTCTTAACATCTCCGACAGCTATAATGCTGCCGCCGTAACCGCTGATGCCGGTACTTTCTTTTTGAACGACCCGGAGTTAGGGCTTGGAACTATATATGTAAGAGGCAGAGCTTCTGCCGGCGGCATCATAGGCGTAACCATAGATACTAAAACAATTACCAACTGCCATAATGTCGGCGAAATCAGAGCCGAATCAACAGGAATGGCGCGAGCCGGCGGGATTGCGGCTTCTCTTTGGAGCGAGATTGCTATAAGCAATTGCAGCAATGCGGGAAATATCAGCGCAATTTCAAGCCTTCCCGCTGATAAAACCACGGACTCTGATTTAAACGACCCCTTCATCGCTCGCGCAAGCGCGGGCGGAATCGTCGCTTTTAATCCTCGTTCCGACACCATGAGTACCATCACCGGCTGTATAAACACAGGCAATATTACTGCCGAGTTTTCCACCATACATATGAACGCGGAGATTTTCGCGGGCGGTATCGGCGGGAACCTCCATGAGCAGACCTTAAGCGACTGCTACAACACCGGAACGATTACTGCAAGAAACTCTAATGGCACCAACGGCTACGCAGGCGGCATAGTTGCCAGAAATTCTGCGCGCAGCAGCATTAGAAGAAGCTACAGCACAGGGACTGTTTCAGCTCATGTGCCGGGCGGGATTGCCGGTCTTGCCGTATCGGGCGGCAATATCCGCAACAACTACTTTTTAAGCGGCAGTGCCGCACGGGGAATCGGCGAAGGCAGCGGCGGCACAACCGCTCTCACTCTTGCGCAAATGCGGCAGGAAGCCTCTTTCCCTGCGCTCAACCTTAACAGAACGTGGGCTTTCAGCAGCGGCGTAAATGACGGAATGCCGATTCTGCGGTTTTTCCACCCTGATGTGATTTTCATTCCTACCATGTCCACGCCCGGGCCGAGCGAGGTTTTTCTCGCACCCATTGAACCTCCGTTAGCGACTTCACACCCGATAGGAACCGTCGAGGATTTAATGAACATAGGCGCAGATGGCGGCACACCTTTGCACTGGGACTATCATTTAACCGCAAACCTTGACTTAATGGGGATTGACTGGGTGCCAATCGGTGATTCAACCAACAGATTCTCCGGAACATTTGACGGGCAGGGCTATGCAATCCACAATCTTGAAATCTCGGGTCTGTACCGCAGCGCAGGACTATTCGGCGAGGTTGGCGGTACCAACAACCCTGAAGTAGAGATTAAAAACTTAGCGCTTGAAGACGTTTATATTAATGTTAATTCGCCGTCATTTGAAGTTTATGCGGGCGGAATCGTCGGGATGAGTTCCAGCGCCCTGCTTACCATACACAACAGCTACGTCACAGGTTCTGTCACTGCCGTAGGCGGGCCCGCCAGAGCCGGAGGACTGGTTGGTAACAGCACGAGGGCCGATTTCGGTACGCAGCTGACAATGACCGACAGCTTCAACTTAGCCAGTGTAAATGCCATGGGACCCGGCGATTCTATTGCGGGCGGTCTTGTCGGACACGGCATGGGCGCAAGAATTATCCGTAACTTACATAATTACGGGAAAATAGATGCAGAAGGAACCGGTACTGTTTATGCCGGCGGGATTGCCGGCGGGCTTCACTCCGGTCAACATGATAATATAATAACCCGGTGCAGCAACCAAGGAAACGTAAGTGCGTTCACTTCGTCATCAAGTACGACATCGGGCAGTGCATCCTCGGGCGGTGTTTTTGGTATTCAAATCACCGGCTTCGGGAGATTGCTTAATGTTTCTGACTGCTTTAATACAGGCGACATATCCGCCGTGTTAGACCCTGCCGTCAGCAGTCATGTCCGTTCCAATGTAGGCGGAATCGCCGGTTGGACCCAAGAAATCGCCTTGAGCGACTGCTACAATACAGGCAACATCACGGCTATGAACTCCAACAACGCCAACGGTTCTGCAGGCGGCATTATCGGGGTATTAATGGACGGAAGCAGTGTTCGCAGGAGCTATAGCACCGGAGACATCACCGCCGCTCCGGACACGGGCGGGATTGTCGGACACGCGGAATACGGCAGTTTTATCAGTAATTGCTACTGGAACAGTTCAGCTGTTCATATCCGCAACACTGAAGAAATCGCGCAGGCGAGTAAAAGAGGCGTTGGTGCGGGTTCGGGTACGGACACGACAACCGCTTTAACGGATGCGCAAATGCGGCAGGAATCTTCCTATAATCGCGGATTGAGTTTCAGATATACCTATGCGTTCAGCAGCGGCATAAATGGCGGATTCCCGGTTCTGCGGGCGTTTCACCCGGGTATAAATTACACTCCCGTTGTACCGCCGCCAACACCAACGCCGAATTTCGCGGTAAACCCCTCTGCCACACCGCCTGTAGCAGGTTCAATCCCGATTGCCACGCGGGAACAATTAGATAATATACGTAATGATTTAGACGGCAATTATCACCTGACCGCGAATATCGACCTCTCCGGAACAGACTGGGAGCCGATTATCGATTTCACCCAATACGGCAGCGAAATACCTTTTACAGGCGTTTTCGACGGGCAGGGGTATACGATTACAGGAATGGAAATAATTG
>JAITFV010000079.1 GCA_031281115.1 Oscillospiraceae bacterium
TCTGCCCTTTCGTTAAGCCAATACGGAATTGTTAAAGTCTTTTTTACAGAGCGATTTTTAAAGGCTTCCCTATGAATTGCAAGACATACATCAATCAAAACTGCCTTTTGGTTTGATTCCGCTTTAATATCTTTTAATAACGAGGGTTCGGGAATATCGTCCCCGCCTTCCTCAGCTACCAACAGCCAACCCCTTAACACCTCTTTTGCGTTGTATAACGCTTCCGTATCTGAAAAAGCGCATGACAAACAACCGGGCAAGTCGGGAAATTCAATCGAAATTCCATCGTCTGCATAATCAAAAATCGCGGGGAAAATATAATTATCTTTTTTCATAATGAACCGCCTTTCTTTTTGGTGGGTGAGCAGGGTTATATTACTAACCCTGCTTGTGCGAATATACTCTTTGTTGTTCTAATCGGTAAATCCTTGTTTGGGTGAGGTACTGTTACAATCCCTTTTTTAGTTTCGTGCTTGAATATGTGGTGGCTTCCCTCTATTCTTACAAGTTTCCAACCGTTGGATTTAATGATTTTTATTATTTCCCTTGACGAATAACTTTTCATTGACCTCACCTCCTATCTATATTATAGCACGTGCAAAAGCACGTGTCAAGTGTTTTTGCAAAAAATAATTTACAAAAATATCAAGCTTTCATTTATGCAATATAGCTAACCTTGTTGAAACAGCGCCATCCTTAAAATCCAACTTCGAGGATTTCTTTGTATTGCTCATTTGTAAATTGATATTTTGACATTTTTCTTCACCCTATATCATTAATAGCATCTTATTACAGATAAAGACATGCTGTTTATTGGATATTAGTATAACATTTATGTTATTATTGACTTATTAATATTTATTTGCTATAATTAATCACGTGCGGTTAATATTATACTAAGTTCAGGAGGCATAATTATGGAAACCTCAGCTTTTGAGCTTTTATGTGAAGCTTCGCAGCTCTGTTTCGCAGACGATGAGAAAGCCGATTTCATGGAGCGTTTGGGTTCTTTGATAAAATTCGCTTCTGTTAAAAATATTGATTGTGACTTTAATGATGAAGAAACTGTGAACAGTGTTTCTCTCGGCGATTTGCGCGAAGATGCTGCTCTGCCCTCTCTGCCGACGGAAAAACTGCTTGCGAACACAGAACCGCTCTTCAACTGCTTCGTAATCCCAAAAATAATGGAATAGGTGAATTTTTTATGTTTGACATAACGCAAGAAACCATAAAAAGCCTGCGCCGCCGGCTCGACCGCCGGGAAATCAGCGCGGAAGAGCTTTGCTCTGAGTTTTTAAAAGTGTCGGAAGCGATGAATCCCGGTTTAAAAGCTCTTGCCTTAATCACAGGAGAGGAAGCCCTTTCAGCCGCGAAAACCGCGCAAGTTCGCATTGATAAAGGCGAAGCTTGCGCGCTTACGGGAATTCCTGCAATTATAAACGACAACATCATGACCGAGGATATAACTACCGCCTGTGGCTCGAAAATGCTCGCCGATTTTATCCCGCCTTATAATGCAGGCGTAATTGAGCAGTTAAAGAGCGCTGATTACGTCCTTCTCGGCAAAGCCACCGTAGACGAGTTCGGTCTCGGTGGTTCGCCGCGTTCCGGCTTGGCAGTAAGTTCGGGATTCGCTCCCTATTTGCTCGGCACAGACACCGACGGCGCAATACGCCGTGCTGCTGCTTTTTACGGGCTCACGGGGCTTCGCCCGACCTACGGGCGTGTCTCACGCTATGGATTGGCGGCGTTCGCAAGTTCGCTTGACCAAATAGGTCCGATTGCAAAGACTGCAGAGGATTGCGCAATTATTCTTAACTCGATTTCTGTGCATGACCCGCGCGATGCTGCATCTTTCGGTAATCCGAATAACGAGGATTTCACCAACGGAATCAACGCAGGTGTAAAAGGACTGAAAATCGCTGTCCCTAAAGAATTTTTCAGCGATAATGTTTCCGATGAAGTCAGAACCGCGCTCCTCGAAGCTGCGAAAACTCTCGAAAAACAAGGCGCAGAGCTGATTAACGTGTCGGTGAAGATGACCGATTACGCCGCACAAACTTTCTGCATTATCTCAAGCGCAGAAGCTGCAAGCAACCTCTCCCGCTACGATGGAGTGAATTACGGATTGCGCGGTGAAGGTGCGAGTTACGCCGAGCAAATTGTTGATTCGCGTAGCAAAGGCTTTGGCAGCGAGATAAAAAGTAGAATCATGTTCGGAAATTTTGTGCTTTCGGGCGAGAATTACAATGATTATTTCATGAAAGCCCGTAGATTGCGCCAGAAAATTAAAGCAGAATATGACGATATTTTTAAAAACTCTGATGTCATTTTAACTCCGGCTGTTTCCGATTTATCCGGAAAAACCGGGAAATTTATCTCTGCGGAACATTACCTTGCAGATTTTTGCACAGTTTCGGCAAGCTTGGCAGGATTGCCCTGCGTGACTACTGCCTGCGGTTACAGAGTCAGCGGTATGCCGATTGGAATATCGCTCACGGGAAAAAAATTCGGCGAGGCTACTATTTTGCAAATCGCGGATTGTCTTGAGCGCGTGTTTTACCCCGAAAACTTTTCATAAAACTTCTCACTCGAAGCCACCGCAAGGAGTCTATAGAACTACTGATGCGCAGTGTACGCCCCGCACAAGGTGCAATAAATTTGAAACAGAATACAGCTGAAACGAGGAAAATGTTGTTTTTGTTTCGTTTTCAAACGAAGCTATCCTCTGTTGATGAAGAAAGGATTTAATGAAAATATGAAATTAATTCCGACCATCGGTCTTGAAATACACGCGGAACTGCTGACAAATTCCAAAGTTTTTTGTTCCTGTTCAGCCGAATTCGGCGGCAGCCCAAATATCCGCTGCTGTCCCGGCTGCTCAGCGTTTCCCGGTGCGCTTCCGGCGCTTAACAGAAAAGCCGTCGAACTTATTATAAAAGCGGGAGCAGTCATGAATTGCGATATTTCCCGCCTTACAAGTTGGGACAGGAAAAATTATTTTTACCCCGACCTGCCGAAAGCTTATCAAATTTCGCAGCTAAACGCGCCTGTTTGCACGAACGGCTGTGTTGAAGTCGGCGATATGAAGGTGCGAATCAAGCAGATTCACCTTGAAGAGGATGCCGGGAAATTAATTCACGACCAATCTCCGAAATACAGCCTCGCCGACTACAACCGGGGCGGAATGTGCCTCATCGAAATTGTGACAGAACCGGATATTCATACTGCGGAACAGGCTTGCGCTTTTGTAGAGAAAATCCGCGCCATGCTGCAATACGCAGATGTGTGCAGCGGCAAGATGGAGCAGGGCGCGCTGCGCTGCGATGTTAATATCTCGCTTGCTCCCGAGGGCGCGCCGCTCGGCGTTCGCGCCGAAATCAAGAACCTCAACTCCGTGCGTTCGATTATGCGGGCGATAGAGCATGAGATATATCGCCAAACCGAGGCGATTAACAATAAACAGACTTTAATTCAAGAAACAAGACG
>JAITFV010000204.1 GCA_031281115.1 Oscillospiraceae bacterium
AATCGTTTAAATTGAAAACTGTTCCACAGTTTCAATTTAAACGGGTTTCCGCTGCGTGAGCGCAGCGGGCGCTGTCGCAACAGCGCAAGCCCCTTTAACTTAAAAAGCGAAACGCTTTGCCGTTGGTGGCTTCGAGCATTTCGTTAACGATGCGGATGATTTGAAAAAACAACCCCGACCGCTCACCGTGCAAACCAGCCCGCTTGCCAGCCACAGATAAATCTTGGCAGCAAAAACCGCCTGTGATGATGTCCACAGGCGGCACTTCCGCTCCGTTTATTTTATTGATGTCGCCGTAGTGCTTAACTTGCGGCAGCCGTTTGGTGGTTCGGAATTATCGGAAGTTGGTTGTCCGGTGTCTTGTCCTGTTGCTCTGTTGTCAGAGCTTCCCATTCTTTGTAGGTCATTTTTCTCAATCCTTTCTTGTGAAATTTGTGTTGATATTTCGTTTGCGATTTTCTCTACTGCGAGTAGTGATTGCCGTGCCGTGTCAGCGACTAACGTGAGAAAGTGCATTTTTCTCGAATCGTCAAGAGCTTCGATTACGCTTAAATCGGGATTGATGTTGAATACATTCCCACCGATTTCAAACCGCCCTGCGATAATCGTCTGAACCGCTCCCATGTAGGCTTCTTTGAACGGTTCAAAGACATTCGGAGGAATATCGAGAGCTGCCATACAATCGGTGATTTGCGAAGTGTCAATCGTTTGAGCGATAACGCCGTCGATTAACTCGTCATCTTCCGAAATGCCGAGAGCGGATTTGACTTGTTCGGCACTTTCCTTATTGATTTGCCATATTTTCGGAGCTAACCCGCCCTCGATTTGCGAAAGGTCAAATAAATCGCTGTGATTGCCGTTGTTGTCTACGAAGTGAATAGCTTCGCCGCCGTCCTTGATTTTATAACCCGCCGAGTTCCATTGCTTTGCACTTGCGATAAACTTGACATGGGGGTTCTGTGCGTAAAATTCAATAGCGACCGTAGCATTTTGCTTAAATACCCGCCCCGAATGATATTTATTGTGCAACATTAAAAAAGTGATTAAATGCGGGTTTATGGATTTTTGTGTAAAATAGTGACCTCGCCACGCTTATTTAAAAGTATGGCGAGGTATTTTAATGAAGTTTTCAATCCTTAAAGTGAAAGTGCTTTACAACTCAACCACTCTTGCATTTCGTGGTTGCTTGTTAAACATATCAATAAACATATTCCATTTCTAATTAACTACAAACACCTCATTACTATCGTTTAATTCCATATTACTCCCCATAACAAACAAATGCCTCTGCGAAATTTCACCCTCAACGATATAATCCGCTTCTGTTTCACTTACATTCTGTACATGAATCAACCTCACGAAGTCACGGTCTTCGTTGTTTTTCTGCCGCGTTTCAATTATATAAAACCCACCTACCTCGGACATTAAATTATCAAAAATATTTTTACCTATTGCCAATCCCTGCCTTGGTCGAGTTATCTCTGTACCGTCATCGCGTGTAATTATTTCTTCAAACCATATATTCATGGCACGAGAAACCTGCACGTTCGGAATCATATAAGTATTTCTGATTCCGCGTGCAATTAAGGTTAATATAATCATTACAACGAAAAATATGATTGTGAAAATAAGTGTAAATATTTTAATTCTCATTTTGCTAACTCTCCGAATGTCAAACCTTTTTCAAGGTAGTTATTGAAAAACGAATAAAGTATGAGCACGGGGATAAAGAAGAAAACAGAAGCAGGGAACAAAATATTTCCCGCATAACTTCCCGACTCACTTATGAATACTGATAGATTTTGTAAGTTTGTACTTCTGAGGAAAAGCATAGGCTGTTCAAGCATATTCCAGCTCTCAGCAAAAATAAATACTGCAACTGCAAATATACAGATTTTCACCTGCGGAATAACCGTGTGGAATATGATTTTAATAATAGAATTAGTTTCAAGCCGTGCAGCTTCAATAATTGAATTATTCATACCCTGCATATATTGATTTATTACAACAACTCCGAACGGTGAAAATATTGCAGGCAGAATTACAGCGAGCCGTGTGTCAATTAACCCTAAATCGCGCAATCCTATGAAGTTCGGCAGAATTGTCACTTGTAACGGCATCATCATTAAAATAATATAAAATATAAATAATATACCTTTGCCTTTGAAGCTCGCATTTGCAAAACCAAATGCACAAGGAATAACAACAAAGAGCTGTACAATCACGATTACACCTGCATAAAGTAGTGAGTTCCAAAACGCAGGATAAAAAGCGAATGCATCGAATAATAAATCAGTATAATTTTGTAAAGTAAAATTTCTTTCACCGTAAAAAGAGGTTGCAATCGTTGCAATTACAGGTAGGATAAAAGCTGTCGCTAATATTAAAAACAACGCACTTAAAGTAATCTTTTTCATCGGCTGTATCTCCTTTGCAATCCAAAACAAACGAGCACCAAAATTATAACTAAAATCATGGTGTAAACTGAACTCGTTGCAAGTGCTTGATAATCAAGTTTTAAAAAGTTGTTGTTCATATAAAACTGCAAAGTATAACTATGTGACGGCGGATAATTCGTTCCGTAAAAAAGATAGCTTTCCTTAAACACTCTAAAACTGTTTACGATTGAAAGCAGTATTGTAAATATAATTGTCGGCAAAATTAAAGGTACACTGATTCTTTTATGTAATTTAATACCTTTCGCACCGTCCATTTTCGCGGCTTCAAATATTTCCGGCTCAATTGCAGTTAAAGCGGCTGTCAGAAGAATTACACAAATCCCAATGTTCTTCCAAATGAAAAGCGTATATACAGGCAACACGGTTTCTCCCGTAAAAACAAGACGCCAAATCTCAGCTACGCTTGCTGTTGGTATCAGCATTGGCAGAATAAACGCCGCACGAGTTTTACGGAGTGTTTTTATCCCGTAGGAAAGCACGAGCGAAATAATAATCGCAAGCAAAATTAACACAGGGATACATATTACAATAAGCAACAAACTGTTCTGCAGTGCAAGTTGGAAAAATTCATTTTGGAATGTTTGCACATAATTATCAAGCCCAACGAAATTCCGCCGAAATTGATTATCAATAAATGAGTAATAAATTACCCGTACGAACGGAATCACGAAGAAAATAAAAGTCCCTGCAAGGCTCGGAATCAGCAGATAAATACACTTCATATTCCAACTTTTAAGTTTTCTTAAAAACCGCATACTGACTCCTATTCATTGAGATAAGCATTAATTTTAAATTCAACTCGGTTCAAGTATTCATCAAGTGTTATTTCATCGCCGAGAAATGCTCTAAAATCGTCGTAAATCAAATCACTGCTTATGCTGAAGCGTATGAAATTATCCTTGTAATTTAATATACCATAAACGTCATTGATGTAATGCCTGTCTGTGTAAGTCGAGCGGTCTTTTAAAATAAAACTGTTTTCCAGGTTCATTTGATATTCGATTAATCGTGTCAGAAATTCGATTACTTCATCAAGATTATTCGAGTTGGGATTGACAGCGATGAACTCAACGGTTATATCGCTTTCAGCCATACCCGAAATCGACGGGAATTTCATATAGCGGTTGTGAATGTAATTGAGCGGAATGTGGTTATAAACTCCTGTACCATCATACATAGATTTGAGTTGTTCAAAAAACATTTCATCGTCATAAATTTCATGCGACAAGGCGAGATTAATATTAAAGCGTGAAAGACTTAAAGATTGCGGTGTAAATAAATACCGACCTCTCCAATCCCACAACCGACGACCATCAATTTCGACAAAATATTCGTCATAAGCGAAATCATTTGCATTTAAAAACTGGCTGTTTTGGAACGACCATTCGCCTTTCACAAAATTGATATAGTCATAGAAAAACTCAGCCATTGTGCGGAAATCATTGCGATTGAAGCCGTTATTATTTCGCATGATTTGATAGAAATACCTGTCGAAAAACCATTCGTATTGAGCACCAGAATCAACCGGAATATTTCTTTCGCGTAAATCATTAATCACAAAAGTAAGGTCTTTAAATGTATTTATTGAATCTATATCAATTCCGAATTCGGCGGTTAATCTCTCGTTGTACAAAAACAATGTTGTATCCAAGGCAATCGGAAGCATCCAAATATCGCCGTTTTCGTCAAGCGCGGCATCCCTCACATACGGGAAAACCGCGTCAAGATACTCCCAAATTCCCGGTATATCGTTGAGCGTATAGAATGCACCTCTTCGGCGAATATTATCGCTTATATCGTGCTGCGAATGCAGATAATATATGTCAATTTCGTTATCGCCGGACAGTATTCTGAAAGCCAAATCATAGTACCCGATGCTCATGTTCCGTGTTTGAATCCCGAGTGCAGGGAGAACGGGTACAGGCGTATAATACGCAGTTCCGCCGGGGTCTGTATGTGCCATATTCAAAACCGTGCCGAGAGTCATTTCTCTTACGCAAATTCTTCTGATACCACTATGGGTATTATAGAAAAGAAAACCGCTTCTCGCTACAAACGGCTTTGAAGACAGAAAATATAAATCTCTGGCGAGTTCTCTTTCAATGTCACTTTCATCAAGTGTCGTTAGAATTAAAAAATCACCAAAGGAATATATGATGCTCGAATCGCCGAACATATTAAAATAAAAATTGTTAATTGAATTCCTCAAATTGTTATATATTCTTACATCTGTGCCGTGTTTTAAAAAATAAAATCCTTCATTTTCATCATAAGCATAGACCATCAATTCGTCATCATCCATACCGGCAATTCCTATGGGTGATTCATCAAATACTGTTTCAATATCTCCAGTTATTAAATTTACACTTTTCACACTATCACCAAAGAGAATATGAGGGCGATTTGTGTTTTGAAGTAATTCCACATCTCTGCCGTGTAAATAAAGAAAATTTCCCGAAAAAACAATATTTCTAACATTTGTAAAGCTTTCAAGCGTTGTAATAATTTTTAGTTCCTCATTTTCTATATTATAATAGAAAACACGGGTTGATGTTGAACCAAATTGATTTCTTTCAGTGAAATAAATAAAATTATCATGTATGGTCATAGATGATGGTAAAAATGAATCAAGGCTAATCGTTATAGGCTCTGTTAAATTTTCCAACTCGTCTTCAGAAATACCAAGTTCATCAAGAGCAATATCCCAAGCGAATTGTGATAAGTTAATTGTATCAATAATATTGCCGTTTAAATCAAAAACATCAATAATCTCATTTACTACTCCTTCATCAATCCAATTTGAAAAATAAAGTTCACCATTATCAGATACAGTAAAAGCATAAACACCGCTCACCATATTTTTCATTTGATATATAAAATCGTAATCTTGAATATCAGTTTCAAACATCATATTTATGTTCTCAAATATATCTTCAATAAATTCATCTTCATCAATAATGGTTGATTTACATGATACGAACAAGAATATAATTAAGAAAAATACGATTAGGCATGATATATATTTATTCATAATTTTACTCCTTAAAGTACTTTTATTATCCGCTTACTTAGTAAGCGGATAATAAAAGTAGTGTTACAACCTAACAAAATGAATGTGTCGTATATTCTCTTAGGATAGAAGTTGTTAAAACAGTGTTGCAAGCTATGCACGTTAATCTAATCCAATCAGTATGCAGAGTAATAAAACATTGCACAGTCGAACCTGAACCACCGCTTATTGGAACCCAATGTGAATTTATTACTTGAGAAGTAGTAAAACGAGTTTCTCTTATACTTGAACTCGGGTGGGAACAATTATGAGCCGCTATAATATCAGCAAAGAAATTTGTTGACCCAAAATCGTTATAAATATACCACACATCTTGACTGGAACAGCAAGATGTATCACAAATATTTTCGCTGTCATACGCTGTAATATTCATCGTGAGCGATAAACACATCATAACTGCCATTGCGATTGAAATAATTTTCTTTTTCATTTCAAAGTCCTTTCCGAGCATGACAGTATACTTAATTTTACCATTTAATGGCAGTATTGTCAATGCTCTAAACAATTTTTGTTTGATTTCTTAATTTTATTCATACCCTCATATATACCATCACCATCCTTTTAAATATACCATAAAATTAATACGTCCTTGTAATCGACCCACTTATAGGCGTAGCAACCCCATTTCTATGTATCGTCGCAGAGAAACTCAACGTATATGTTCTTCCTTGAACTACTGTGGTAGTGCTTCGGTTGAATGTAAACCTTGAGCCTGTTGCAGAAAGATTAGACCACTGGTTTATTTGTGTGCCGTTGCTTTCTGTAAGCGTAATAGTGACATTGTCAATTCTCGTAGTACCGGATGCTCCGCTGATAGTTACATCACAATTTGCACTATTCCCGGAAAATGTTAGGGTTAAACTGTGTGTGTTAATTGAAAATGGTTCGATTACCACAAATGCTGAGGCGCTTATCGTTAAGCACAGAATAGAAATGCAGAGTACAAATGTTTTTAAAATCCTTTTCATTTTTGAAATCCTCCATAAATAAATTTGCGGTTCATTTCCGCCTCTATAACAAGAAACGAAAACAAACCGCAAAAACTTACAGGATTTTATGAAATATTTATACTTTCGGCAATTTTCACAAATTCGCGCATTTCAATTTGTGCAATTAACACAAAGGCGTACCCGCCACTATTCCATATTAAATAACCTGTCCTGTCTTCTGTAGTGCTTTCATAAAAAACTGCATCCCTGCCGTTAATAAACACATGATACTTTTCAGAGTTTTCAATCTCTGTACTGATTACAGAAGCATCGGCGATACGATATTCAAGTGTAATAGTGGTGTCGTCCTCTATGTTTTCGCGTTGATTAATATAATCAATTATCATTGAAGTCGGTGAATAAAGAGCAAGCGATATTTGATAACCTTCGGGTAAATAAGCGGGACGAAGCTCTTGATTGAAGTTTTCGATGGTTATAATTATATCATCTATAAATTCATGCCGATTGAATCCGTCGGATAGTCTTACAATTATATTTTTAAAAAACGCATGAACCACAGGATTTGCTGCGAGAGTGAAAATAATAATTAATGCAGCGGCAGTCGTCGCTATTTTAGGAGTGGATTTTTTGAATTTTTCGATGTTTTGCTTTAGTCTTATCTGCTTTGAAATAGACCGGATATTTTTCTCAAATTCTTCGCTGAATGTATGCTCATCGCTGTCTTTGTATAGCGCAACCTCCCGTCTGTAGCTTTCTTTTAGTGCCTCGGTTAGAATCGAATCAAAGATTCTATTTCGAGCGTTTTCGCTGTATGCTTGCATACTCTTCCTCCTTTCCGAGCATTTCTATAAGTTTTGCTCTCCCACGATTTATGCGAACCTCCACGGTGTTCTTGTTTATGCCTAAGAAGTCTGCGATTTCATTGTTTGACCATTCAAGAATGAACCTCAAAGCGATTGTATCCCTGTATGTATCGCCGAGTTCGTAAATTAATTCAATCAGCCTGTTGTAACCCTCTGTTGAAATAAGTTCTCCGAGAGTATCTAACGCGGGTGCGGCTTTAATGCTGCCCATGTCGTTATCTTCGCCTATATCTGCTTTGTTACGCTCTTTTTTGTTCTTTCTGTAAATATCAATCGAAGCACTCCTACATAGTATAACGAGAAAGGTTTCCGTTTTCTTACAAGAAATGCTCTCCACCTTAGGAATATTTCTTGCAAGTTTCAAAAAAGCCTCATGTACAGCGTCTTCAGCGTCCTGCGTGTTATTCAGCACTTTGAAAGCGACATTGTGCATCATGTTTTTGTATTTATTATATATTTCGGTGAATTTATCGGTATCTTCTTGAGTTTCAATCATGGATAGATAGAAACAAAGCATATTTGTGCCTCCCCTCGTTTTTTCAATTATTATACCTTAACATAATAATGTTTGTCAATATTTTTAATGTAACTCACTCCCCCTGTCTCCCCCTACTCTTGTAAACATTGTACTGATTCTTACACTTCCCGCTACAAAACACCGCATTATGATGTGTTGCCGCAAAGGTATTTTTGCAATGTTTGCACATTCTGAGCGGCTTTGTGCCGTCCGTCAGCATAAAACTAAACATCATTTGTATTCCGAGCAGGAGTGAATTAAACTCCCATGTTATTGTAGGTTTTTCATCGAACAACGCAACATGGTAAGTCGGAGCAATCCCTTTAAATGCAGACATTGCCTGCCTGTAAGTATAGAGCACGGCTTCGTCGGCTTTGTGAACGTCGCGGTCGTGATAATACATAATCGCTGTCATGCAGGTGAAAGCCCATGATTTAAATTGCATTTTGAGCCATTCGTAGCGTTCTGCATAATCCCGCGCAAACATTATATTTAACGCCATCGGACGTTTACCCATTGTAAGCGCAAGCGCACTCATGTGAACGTCACTTTCGGGAAACCACGCCGCAGTGTTTTTGTCTTTGATATAATTCGGCTTTTTGAACGGGAAAAATATGTCTGTGAAGTCGCGTGTGGTCATCGTTTCCTTGTCGATAAACTCGTTCTTCGGGAAATACACCGCATCATAATCCATAAAATCCGGTGTCGTCGGAAGTCCTGTCATAAAGCCTAAAAGCCCATATTTATTAATGAACTCGAGTATGGATTGTTTAAGCTCGTCCTCGGTTTTCTTAGAGCCGATACGGTTGACGTTCAACGCTTCGATTATCATTTCTTCCATATTATCGAAAGGGTTGTAAATCTTCGGCGTTGCTTTAGCGGTCGGGGTGATATACAAAACGCCGTCCTCACCTCTGCGGTATTCATATTCGCTGTATTTTACCCACGATGAGCAGGTGCTTTCAAACAGATTTTTCATTGCTTCCTCCTGTAATCGGTGATTGCTTTTCGGTATTACTTTCTTGTTTTTCGCGCTTTTCGAGTTCTT
Organism: Oscillospiraceae bacterium; assembly: GCA_031281115.1. Classification (GTDB taxonomy): domain Bacteria; phylum Bacillota; class Clostridia; order Oscillospirales; family Ruminococcaceae; genus Ruminiclostridium_E. Next base: position 8,908 of record JAITFV010000204.1, read on the forward strand.
TGCGTTCTTTTCTCAGTTTAGCTAAATGCCTGTGTATGCTCTTAATCGCGCCTGCGTAGGTTTTATTAATGTTTCGGGGAGTTTGGCTGCGGAAAGCTGCGATTCGCTGCGGGCTTTTCCCCTCTACCACAATCATGTAGAAGATTTCCTTTTGATTGTTCGTGAGCTGTTTTATGGCTTCGGAAACATCTTTCTCGGTGGCGCAATTGTGCATTTCGTAGGCGCAGTCGTGTATGTAGTCGATAAAATCCCCACCTATAATCTGCCGCCAGTATCGTGTTCGCAGGGTATAACAAAACGGTATCGGGAAAACCGTATCGGTGCAAACAAACATGTCGATTTCGTCAGAATCTCCCGCATCTGCCGCCGCGATGAAACTATTCAATGAAACAGTATACTTTTCATTTTTCTTTCGGCGGTTTGATTCTTCCAAATCCCATGCGTTGGTGAGTATTTTGAAATCCGACGGCGTTATTGCCGACCGTTCGAGCCGCGACATAGCCTCTGCCCGAAGGTCGCGCAGCAGCAGCTCCTCGCCCTCATTTTCTTCGGCGATTTGCAAGATTAGCTCGTTCACAAGCTCGTGCATTTTATTACGCAGCTTGTATTTTGATTTTCGAGGTTCTTTGCGTTGTGAATAATTCATATTTTAACCTCGCGATATTCGGCATATTGCACAAATTTGAAATATTTGAAATGTTTTTTCAAAAAAGGGTTCCCGATTCGTGTGATTTTTGCGGTATAAGTAGAAGAAGTAATTTGCAAGCCAAATGTATAGATTACATTTAGAACAGATTACGGCTTTGAGAACTATTATATATAGTATGCCACACAACGAGGAAATTGTCAAGGAAAAACTTTGCACCATCTTTACGATGGTGCTTTTTTTCTTGGCGAAAACAGAGAGGAGAATTCTATTATGAAAAACAACTACCACCAAATCAACGAACACAGGGAGCGAATCGGGAACACCACTTTTATAATACGCTCTCACATCAACCCCGCGGCGACGGAAACGCCGGAACAGCTTTTATTAAAACTGTTGGAATCTAAAATCAAAAACAAGGAGGAACAAGCAGCATGAAAACTAACAAAAACACAATTATCATCGGCATTGACCACGGGTACGGGAATATCAAAACGGCGGGAACAGTCACACCGACAGGAATCAAAGCTTACGACACCGAGCCGACGTTTGCGGGGAAGATTCTCATTTATGACGGAATCTATTATCGTATCGGCGAGGGTCACAAGTCTTTCACGTCCGACAAAACCACCGACAACGACTTCTACATTCTCACGCTCATGGCAATTGCGCGGGAGCTGAATCAACACGGAGTCACAGAAGCCAACGTCCACATCGCCGCGGGACTTCCGTTGACGTGGGTTAAGGCACAGCGGGAGGATTTCCGCGCTTATCTCATGCAGAAAGAGAACGTGCAATTTGCTTTCAACGGCAAGCAGTACAACATTAACATCGTCGGTTGCAGTATCTATCCGCAGGGGTATCCGGCGATTATCGGCAGGCTTGACGAAATGTCGGGTGTAAATATGCTCGCCGACATCGGCAATGGCACAATGAACATTATGTATATTCACAACAAGAAACCTGTCGAGAGCAAATGCTATACAGAAAAGCTCGGAGTAAATCAATGTGTGATTGCTGCGAAAAACGCTGTCATGGATAATTTCGGCGTAAA
>JAITFV010000211.1 GCA_031281115.1 Oscillospiraceae bacterium
TAATTATTAAACCAAAATAAACGTTCAGGAAGTGGTTTTTCCCAACCGGGAACGCTAAACCCACAATTTGGTTTAATCGGTGTGATGTCGTCAATTGCTCTAAATAATCCGTGTGTAAACGAATTAAAATTATAAGTTTCAGCCATAGTAACGGGGGCAAAAGCCCCCGCTTTTCTTAATTACAAAGTATCCCAATCCTTCCTTATAAAAACATCAATAAGTTTTTCATCTTCGCAGAAAGCGAAAAACGCTGTCACACCCCCAACGAACACAAAACGATATTCTCCTAAATACACACTCATAGCATGTTCACCAATAACAGGGTTCACATTATTTGCAAAAGAAGTTATGTTCGGGCTTTGGTGTATTCCCTTCAATCTGACCCCATTATTATAACTTACAAACGATTTTTCCCATCGGCTGTTATTTTGTGCAATTTCAATAGCATCTTCCATACTTGTACCGATAGGAATTTGCATTAATATACGCATTCTTATGTACCAATTTGGTCCGATTATAGGATAAACTATTATTGCAATTATTAATATTAATATAATTATTAACGGGGTTAAAATAAGGATTTTTCTTTTCTTTGTTAGTTTTTTCATATATTTGCTCCTTTTTCGGTTATCCAATTATCGTTACAACACCAAAGTTAAGTGAATGAATGTGTTTATCATAACCTGGAGTGTTAAAACTGCCGGCAATAAAATCATCTATTTTAGCGGCACGTAACAAGCTGTATGTAAAAGAGTTTGAATTAAATCCGTTTGAATCATGCCTTGGAAAGAGATTGTATGTTTGGTCATTTTCAATTAAAACGGCTATAGTTCTTTCAAGTACTCAATCTCCTTCGCCACATCGAACCGCGGGAAGATAATTTCCCCGCGCCTGACAGTGACGTTCTGCGGCAATACACCCCATTCGCCTGCGTTTTCGTAAGAAGTGCAGATTGTATCTGCACCTATTTGCTCAAAAACTTTCGGCATTGCAGACGGCATAAAAGCCGCAAGCAGAGATGAGCAAATCCGAATGGTTTCAAGCAGGTTGTAAAGCACCTGTGCCAAGCGCGGTTTGTTCGCTTCGTCTTTTGCAAGTATCCACGGCTCTGTTTCGTCGATGTATTTATTAGCTCGGGAAATCACCTTGAAAATTTCAGCGAGAGATGCGCTGAGCTGGGGTTCTTCGATGAGAGTGTCGATTTTACTTTTTAAGCCGGAAGCGAGCAAACTAAGTTCAGTGTCTTGGGCAGTAACTGTAGCAATAATATTAATTTTATCATTATAAGAAAGGCGAGCATTGCCTCCTAAAAACGGCAATGTGCCATCAAAATACTTCTCAACCATTGCGACTGTACGGGAGACTAAATTTCCAAAATCATTTGCAAGGTCAGTATTTATGCGGCTTAACATTAACTCGTTAGAAAAATCCATATCACCGCTGAATGGCATATCGCGCAGAATCTGATACCGCACCGCATCTACGCCGTAGCGTTCGCCGAGCACGAACGGGTCGATGACATTGCCGGTGCTTTTTCCCATTTTCTGACCGCCGAAATTAATCCATCCATGCGAATAAAGCCGCCCCGGGAGCGGTAAATCTAATGCTAAAAGTATAGCAATCCAAATTATGGAATGAAAACGCACGATTTCCTTCGCGGTCATGTGAACCACAGAACCTGCGGCAGAGTTCTCCGCCCAAAATTTCATGTCATTATATTCTTCGTTTTCATAACCGAGCAGAGTTATATAATTCGACAGCGCATCAATCCACACATAAACCACGTGTCCCTCGTCAAAAGGCACCGGAACACCCCACTTAAACGATGTTCTCGACACGCAGAGGTCCTCAAGCCCGGGTTTGAGGAAGTTATTCACCATCTCGTTTACGCGGGCGGCTGGCTTCAGAAAATCGGTTTCGGTGAGCAGCTTTTTGATTTTTTCTGCAAAAGGCTGCATTTTCATGAAATAAGCTTCTTCCTTAGCGTCAATGACGCCGCGCCCGCATTCGGGGCATTTTCCGTCTTTGAGCTGGGATTCCGTCCAGAAAGACTCGTCGGGAACGCAGTATTTCCCGCTGTACTCGCCTTTGTAAATATAGCCTTTGTCGTAGATTTTCTTGAAAATATTTTGTACCGCTGACTTGTGATAATCGTCGGTAGTGCGGATATAACGGTCGTAGCTGATGTTCATGTACGCCCAGAGTTTTTTGAAATTCGCTACGATTTCATCAACGTAGGCTTGCGGCTCCATTTCTGCTTTTTTCGCGCTTTCTTCGATTTTCATGCCGTGCTCATCCGTGCCGGTGCTGAACATAACATCAAAGCCCTGCCAGCGCTTATAACGCGCAATAGTATCGCAGGCGACTGTGGTATAGCAATGCCCTATGTGCGGATTCCCCGACGGATAATAAATCGGCGTGGTTATATAGAATGTCTTGTTCATATTTTCATAAAATCCTTTCTTCACCATTTTCGGGCGGACAGAGACGTCCGCCCCTACGTAATGTCCTAAATAGTATACCACAATTCTTGTTCTTTGGCAACACAACAAAAAAAATACATGGAAAATTTACATTTCTCATAAAAAAGACTTGCTTTTTTAACCGTTTTCATGTAGAATATATAGAGGTATGGTTTAATCACGCATTGAATCACCGCGCCCGTGCAGTTTGCGCGTCAGGAGAGCACTAAATTCAATGCAATGAAGAAAGGACAGAGATTATGTCAAACAGATTATTTCAAGGGGTAATTCAACAGATGAAGGACGCCATCGGGCGTGTAATCGGCGTTATTGACGAGAACGCGACCGTCGTGGCGTGTAGCGAAGCACCCAAACTCGGCACCAGCACCGACTTCTTTTCAATCGAAATCGGTGAATCGCACGATATTTTCGTCAGAGACGGTTATACGTACAAGCCGTTCGGAATCCATGCTAAACCCGATTACGCCGTGTTTATCGAGGGAATTGACGAAGCGGCGGGCAAATACGCCTCAATTTTAGCAGTTACGCTCGCGAGTATAAAACAATACTACGACGAGAAGTATGACCGCAATAATTTTATCAAGAATATAATTCTTGATAATATTTTACCCGGCGACATCAGTATAAAATCACGCGAATTGCACTTTAATTCTGATATAAATCGTGTAGTTTTCTTGATTAGTATTATTTCATCGAACGATGTGTCGGCTTATGATGTAATCCAGAATCTTTTTCCCGATAAAAACAAGGATTTTGTGTTTAATATTACAGAAACCGACATTGTGCTTGTTAAAGAACTTAAGGCGCAGATTGATATAAAAGACCTTGAAAAACTTGCGCGTTCGATTTCAGACACGCTGTCGAGCGAGTTTTTCACCCGTGTTAACGTCGGTATCGGTACGCCCGTGCTGGGCGTTAAAGACTTGGCGCGAAGCTTCAAGGAGGCGCAGATTGCCCTTGAAGTCGGCAAGGTTTTTGATACGGACAAGACCATTATCAGCTACGATAACCTCGGGATTGCGCGGCTTATTTACCATCTGCCGACCACGCTCTGCGATACGTTTTTGTCGGAAGTTTTCAAAAAAGGCTCGATTGAATCATTAGACCATGAAACCTTGTTCACGATTCAAAGGTTCTTTGAAAATAACTTGAACGTCTCCGAAACATCGCGGAAGCTCTTTGTACATAGGAATACGTTAGTTTACCGCCTTGACAAAATTCGGAAGCTTACAGGGCTTGACCTGCGCGAATTCGACCACGCGATTATATTTAAGATTGCTTTGATGGTTAAAAAATACTTATCGGCAGACCCGGTGAAGTTTTAATTAATAATGAATAATTAACAATTTATAATTGTTGTGTTCGTGCGGCAGAGGCAAAATTATTTACTGTTAATTATTAATTGGAGTAATAATGGTTGAACTTAAAAACGTTGACGTTTACTACAAAGAAGGCGATGTGGAAGCGCTCAATGACGTGAATTTAAGAATAAACGACGGCGAGTTTGTTTTCATTGTGGGAAGCTCGGGCGCGGGTAAAAGTACGCTCCTGAAACTTTTGACGCGCGAGCGAAAACCTACAAACGGGCGGGTTTTTGTCAACGGATACAACTTGTCGAAATTAAGAGACGGTAAAATCCCGAAGTTCCGCCGTTCAATCGGTATGATATTTCAGGATTTCAGACTGATTCCGAATCTCACAGTTTACGAGAATGTGGCGTTCGTGCTGCGCGTAACCGACCGTTCGCGGCGGTTTATACGCCAGCGGGTGCCGTATGTGCTGAATTTAGTCAGACTTTCGGATAAAGCGCGCGCCTATCCCTCGCAGTTATCGGGCGGGGAGCAGCAGCGCGTGGCAATTGCGCGGGCGTTTGCTTCGGACCCGGGGCTGATTATCGCAGATGAGCCGACCGGAAACATCGACCCCGAGCTGTCTTACGAGATTGTCGAACTGCTTAAAGATATAAATAAATGCGGAACTACGGTGCTGATGGTCACGCACGAGCATGATTTGGTGAAGTATTTCGGGGGGCGGATTATCAGCTTGAAGAAGGGCAGCGTCGATTTCGATGATTATATCGGGGGAAATGACGGATAATGAACAACGGACAATTAATTATTATTTGGGGGAATAATGAGATGCAGTAACTTTTCGTACCTTGTCTGGCAGGGTGTTGTTTCAGTGTGGCACAACCGCGTGATGTCGTTTGCCAGCTTTTGCATATTAATGGTAAGTCTGCTTTTAATCGGGCTTGCTCTGCTTATTTCTATTGACATCGGTATAATTATAAGTAATATTGAAGATACTAACGAGATTCTGATTTTTGTTGATGAGGAACTGTCGGATTCGGAATTGAGTTACATTACCGAGATTCTGCACAGCTACAGAGATGATTTCGTTGACAGGGTGGTTTACCGTTCACCTGAAGAAGCGTGGGAGTTGGAACGCGATAACCCGGTTTACCGCGATTTTGCAGTTCTCTTTGATTCGATAGGCGAAAACCCGATGCCCAATACTTTTAGTGTTTCGCTGTGGGATATTACGAGAATGAACGAAGCTGTAGCGCAGTTTTATGAAATTGAGGGCGTAATCCGGATTCGTGCGCCATATGATTTCGTGGAGTTTTTAATCAGTATAAGAAATACTTTCGCTATAATAGGACTCGCGATTTTAGCGGCACTCATCGTTGTTTGTGTGGTTATTATATACAACACGGCGAGGTCGAGCGTTTTCGCACGGAGAATGCAAATAAGTATCATGAAACACGTCGGTGCGACTAACGCTTTTATCAGAATTCCTTTTTTTATAGAAGGAATGTTTATCGGAATTTTAGCGGGAGTCGCTTCATGGGGGCTTACGAGGCTTGCCTACAATTCGGTGGTTGCGGTATTTGAAGAGGATATAATGCTCTTACAAATCTTCGGGATTTCCAATGTAATTGTTTTCGATGATATAATGTGGCTCGCGCTCGCCGCCAACTGCCTTGCGGGCGCACTGCTCGGGGCTGTCGGAACCGTGCTCAGCATGGGCAAACATTTGAAGGTGTAAAAAAGGGGATTTAAGTTTGAAACAAAATACGACTGAAATGGGGAAAACGTTGTTTTCATTCTTCGTTGGTGAAGAAAGGACTTAATGAAAATATGAACAAAAAATTATCGCTCGGCGTTTGTATAAGTTTGATTGCTGTCGCCTGCGCCGTAACTTTTGTACTGACGATGGAGCTTTCCCGCGATAACTTTAATGAAAGAATTGCAGGAGTAGATGAACGTGAGGCAATCTACGCAAAATTGCAGAATATCGACTCTTATGTCAGGAATAATTTTTTTGCTCCGATTGACGAGGAACGGCTTGTAAATGCGATTATGAGCGGTTATATGGCAGGGCTCGGAGACAATAAAAGCAGATACATACCCGATGCTGAGTTTTACGAACTTCAGCAATACACGCGCGGTCGCGTTGTGACTGCGGGTATTCAGGTTGTGCGTAACGAGAACGGGTACATCAGAATAACAGATGTTTATGAAGGTTCCTCAGCAGATTTGCAAGGTATAGAGGTTGATGATATTATCACGAGCATCAATAATATACAGGTACTTGAAATCGGCGCGGAGAGCGCGATTCGGCTGCTTTCGGGGGAAGAGGGCGTGCGTCTCGTGATTACAATCCAGCGCGACGGCGAAGAAAGACGTTTTACTTTAATGAGGCAGGACATAGAATTAATAACAGCGAAAGGCGCACAGTACGGCGATTTCGGTTTTATAAGGATTTCTGCTTTTGCGGAGAACACGGGCGAGCAGTTTGAAAGAGCTTTAAACGAGGCTTTAGCCAACAATGCCAAGGGTTTAATCATAGACCTGCGCGGAACAAGCGGCAGTTTGATTGCACCGCAGAGACAGATTCTCGACAGGCTGCTTCCGAGATGCACGGCAGCAATCGCAGAACTGCGCAACGGAAGCTTCAACAATATCATAGAAATTACGGGCGATGAGTTTATCGCGCTGCCGGTTACGGTCATAACAGACGGAGGAACCGCCGAAGGCGGCGAACTCTTAGCGGCGGTACTGAAAGACTTTGCGGGAGCGCAAATTGTGGGTACGGCGACAAAGGGCGACCCGATATTCACGACAACGCAATCGCTCGGAGATGGGAGCGCGGTGCTGCTTTCAATTATGAAGGTGCGTTCGGGCGGGGGCACGAGTTTTGACGGTGAGGGGATTCGCCCTGATTTCCTGGTAGAGCTTACAACTCCCGCCGAAACAAACTTTAATAACCTCGCGGAAACACGCGATTTACAAATCAGAAAGGCTTTTGAAGTAACAGAAGCGAGAATTTCGCAAACTACAATACAGGAGGACAACTAACATGGCAGTAAAACAGACAATTTTAACACAGGAAGGACTAAACAAACTTGAGGCGGAGCTTGAGCAATTAAAAACCGTGAAACGGCGCGACATTGCCGAAAAAATAAAAACCGCGCTTTCTTTCGGAGACCTCGCTGAAAACTCGGAATACGACGAAGCGAAAAACGAGCAGGGAATCGTTGAGGCGCGTATAGCTGAAATCGAAGCCACTCTCATGAACGTTGAAATCTTAGACTCCGAAAGTCTCACAACGGAAGAAGTGCAAATCGGTAACAAGATAAAAATTAAGAACACGGAAACTAAAAAAGAGATGAATCTTTATATCGTCGGCTCAAAGGAAGTCGATATGAAAGCAGGAAAAATCTCTGACGAGTCGCCAATCGGCAAGGCATGCATCGGGCATAAGGTCGGCGATATTATTAACGCGGAAGCGCCTGCAGGCATGGTTTCTTATGAAATCATAGAAATATCCAAATAATAAAGGACAGAAAAATGCAAAATAATATTCAAGAAAACGAAGTAATACTAACCGAGGAAGAAGCGTGCGCCCGGCTCAGTGAGCAGAATATAATAAGGCTTGAGAAGCTCGCGGAATTAAAAAGCGCGGGCTTAAATCCTTATGAGATTACGAAGTTTCCCGCAGATACAAAAAACGCCGAAATCGCAGATAATTTCGGCGAATTTGAAAATAAAGATGTCTGTATTGCGGGACGTATTATGAGCTGGCGTGATATGGGGAAAGCGAATTTTATCGATGTGCGGGATGCTTCCGGTCGAATGCAAGTTTATGTAAAAACCAACGATATCGGTGAGGAGCAGTTCGCACAGTTTAAGAAGTGGGATTTAGGCGATATAGTGGGCGTTAAAGGTCATGTTTTCCGGACAAAGCGCGGTGAGATTTCCGTTCATGCGAAGGAGATTACACTACTCACGAAATCGCTGCTGCCGCTGCCCGAAAAGTGGCATGGACTGCGAGATAAAGAAGAACGTTACAGAAAACGCTACCTTGATTTAATTGCGAATCCGGAAGTTAAGGATACGTTCGTAAAACGTTCAATGATTCTGCGCGAAATAAGAAATTATCTTGACGGGCAAGGTTTCTTAGAGGTTGAAACGCCTGTTCTGCATACCGTGGAGACAGGCGCAGCGGCGCGCCCTTTCGTCACACACCATAATGCGCTCGGCATTCAAATGTTTTTGCGGATTGAAACTGAGCTATACTTGAAAAAGCTGATTGTAGGCGGCTTTGATAAGGTTTATGAAGTCGGGAGAATCTTCCGCAACGAGGGCATGGACAGCACCCACAACCCTGAATTCACCATGATTGAGATGTACTGGGCGTATGTGGATTACTTCGCAATGATGGACTTAATTGAGAATATGTACAGGCATTTGTGCCTTGTGATTTGCGGTTCGGATACCGTAATTTTTAAAGGTACAGAAATCGAACTCGGTAAACCGTGGACACGCATGACAATGCGTGAAGCTGTCGAAAAATACACGGGTAATAAAACCGCCGTCGGTAACGAGCTGATTGAATTGTTTGAAGAGCATGCCGAACCTAATTTAATTCAGCCGACTATAATTTACGATTATCCTGTTGAGAATTCACCGCTTGCTAAGCGGAAAAAAGACGACCCGGCGTTTACCGAGCGTTTTGAATATTTTATAAATGCGTGGGAGTTCGGCAATGCATTCAGCGAGCTTAATGACCCGCTTGACCAGCGTGAACGGTTTACAAAGCAGTTAGAAGAACGCAGGAAACAAGAAGGCGGCAGTACGGCGGCACTTGACGAGGATTTTTTAGCTGCGCTTGAGTACGGCTTGCCGCCGACAGGAGGACTCGGGCTCGGCTTAGACAGGCTTGTAATGCTGCTCACAGACAGCGCATCAATCCGCGATGTATTGCTGTTCCCCACCATGAAGCCGGATTTAAAAGGGCAGGAGTAAAATATATGTCATACAATAATGATAAACGCGAGCTGCTTAAATTAAAGCAGGGTTTAATTGAGGACAGCGAAATCATACAAAAAGAAGAAGTTGAAAAAGTTGAATTGCATGGCAAAAAGAAGTTTGAAAACTTTTGGTACCATTATAAAATTCATGTGTTAATGGTTCTGTTTTTCGGGTTTTTCGCCGGTTATTTTTCAATTGAAATTCTTACGAGAAAAAGAGCGGATATTGAGTTTTTGATGCTTGCTTCAAATGAGTATACCGCCGCGCTTGTGTTTAATTTTTCGAGTGATATAAGCGAGGCTGTCGTTGCGTTTACGCCGGGTTTCAACGAGAATCGATATATCCACGCAGAAGGGCTTCCCGTCGACCTTTTCAACGTATTTGACCACAACGCGAACATGGCGGTTCAAACAAAGCTTTTCACGCAGGTGCGAACGGGAATAACGAGATTAATTATCGGAAACCGTGAGGCGTTTGACAGAATCATAGGCGAAACGCATCATGAAATAGATTCGATTTTTGTAAATTTAACCGGGCTTTATCCGGATAACGGGAACATAACGGAGAACGTTTTTTTCAAGCTTCAAGGCAGCGAGCTTTCGCGCCTCGCGGGTATAGAAGAGTTCTGCCCCGATGATTTTTACATCGCGCTGCTCGCTTTGAATTTGGAAACAGTCAAGCAGCAGAGAGAACATGAGCGTTCACTTATTGTACTGGATAATATTGTGAATAACAGGGTCATTAATTAAGGGCGGATGTAAATCCGCCCCCTGTAATCACAATTTTGTAATATCATTTACTTCCTTTTTAGCGAGTTCAACCTGCTCGTCAGTTTGGTAATAAACCGTGCCGTCTCTTGTTGTATGCCCGATAGAAACGAAGTTTGTGAAGCGCGGTATAATATTTTTATCGGGTTTTATGCGCGCTCTGTTACCGTGCAGATGTTTTTTACTGTTCATATTTTTCATTAAGCCCTTTCTTCACCAACACTTGAATTATTTTTAAAAATATAATTAAAACTATTATCTTCCGAAAGGGTAAATATATGCAGAAAAAATCTTTTTTAAGGCTTTTATTAGAAACATTCGGTTACGCGGCAGGCGCGAATGCAATGGCGCTGATTGTTACGTTTTCGCTGCTGACGTTCAATGCGGGAACTGCGCTCATGGGCATTGCAGTATTCTGCTCTGTTTCGCTGTATTTGATGATGCTGTTCAATGCAGGGCATAAGGACGGCGAACTTGACCGCAAGCTGTTTAACAGGAAAACAATTGATAAACAGCAAGGCAATAAATGGTACATCTTGGGCGGAATTGTCGCCGGGTTTTTTATAATAGCCTGTGCGCTTTTGCTTGTTTTCAGCGTGAACAGCGGAGAGGACGGTACGGTTATAAGCGGGAGTTATTTTAGTTTCGTGAGAATTATACTCTCGGCGATTATGGCATTATCGCTGCTTTTCGGCGAACTGACAAACCCGGTTTGGGCGCCGTTTGTATTTATAGGGATTTTCGCGCTTACGCCGTTCGCCTGCAGACTCGGATACTGGGTAGGTTTCTATGAAAAGTGGACGATGGAAAATATCATGTACGCAAAGAAAAAGTAATACTAAAATCCATTTCTTAAATGGATAACAGTATTACTCC
>JAITFV010000233.1 GCA_031281115.1 Oscillospiraceae bacterium
ACCGTCCGGGGCTTAACGCAATGGTTGATGAAGTCAAAGCGGGAAATGTATCAATTGTGATTTTCAAAGACCAGTCTCGGCTCGGGCGTGATGTACTTGAGGTTGGCTTGCTCAAACGAACTTTCGAGGATAATGGTGTGCGGTATATTGCCGCCGCCGATAACCTTGATTCGGCAAACGGATTCGATATAATGTCTGTTTTTAGAGATGTTATAAACGAGTTTTATGTGTCGGATTGTTCTAAAAAAATTCGTACTGCAAAGAGAAACTCTGCACTTCAAGGCAGGGTTATTTCTAAGTTGCCGTATGGCTACAAAGCAAGCGATGACAGAAGTACATGGGTTGTTGATGAAGGCGCGGCTGTAATCGTGAAGGAGATTTTCGAGATGTATGCCTCGGGAACAGGGATTGCGGACATTTGCAGAATTCTTACAAAACGAGAAGTCCCGCGTCCTAACGATTATTTAATGGGGAAACCTATATCCGCTCCGTGGGACGTATCAAGCACTTGTCAAATGCTCGAAAATCAAGCATATACAGGATTGTATCAAGCACAGAGAGTTACAACTGTTTCATATAAAAATCATACCCAAGTGAAACGCCCTAAAGAGGAGTGGGTCGTAATCGAAAACCACCATCCCCCGCTTGTGGAGATTGAGGTTTTTGAAACAGCACAACGACTTCGTAATGGTCGCAGACGGCGGACTTCCCTCGGCGAGTTATCTATTCACAGCGGTTTGGTTTTTTGCAGCGATTGCGGGTCTTCGTTATCATATTGCATGAACGGTAGCAAAAAAATGTTTCCTAACTTTGTATGCTCACGCTACAGAGGTTGTAACGTATTTGGGGAGCGGAAATGCACAAGGCATAGTATACGGTTAGATGTTCTCGAACAAATCGCTTTAAATAAACTCAAAGACACAGTATCTTTGGCTTTGGACGATGTGCAGACTTTCACTGATATGGTGTATCAATCAACGAATATGGACACCGAAAATATAATCAAAGTAAAAGCCGCCGAAGTTACAAAAGCGAACCGCCGTATTGCCGAGCTTGACGATATTATCAAGAAAATTTACGAAGACCGTGTTTCGGGAATACTCAGCGATGACCGCTTTGCAAAAATGCTCAGTGATTACGAAAAAGAGCAATCGCAGTTGGCTGAGGCAACTGAAACCTTGCTTGCCGATATTGAGGGGTTGAAAGCTAAAAAAGCTGATTTACAGAGTTTTATGAAACTTGTAAATCGTTTCGGCAGGGTCGTTGAACTCAACGAAGAGATAGCGAGGGCATTTATTGAGAAGATTATTGTTCACGAGGCTGTTATTAAAGAGGGAACAAAACGGGTTAAGGAAAGCCAAGCGGTGGATATTCACTTAACTTATATAGGGCGGTTTAATATAGAATAATCGGCGAATGCAGGGAGCGTTCGCCGATTATTTATGCGGCTATAGGAACGTCCTTAACTTGATAAAGCAGGAGTAATAATCCACTGCGACTCGTCGTTTACAACTCTCTTCTGCGATTTGAACGAAGGCTTGCGTTGCCTGTTGTAAACCATGCACCCGAGGTACGTCTTATTTCTCAACATTCGTTGGAGGCTCGACACTCCCCACTCCATGCCCGTATAAGTGCCGTTCACCGTGTCGAGAGGGGTGGGTATTTTCTCTAATGTAAAAGTTTTTGCGATTGTGTTTATACTGTCTCCGTTTGCCGCCATTTCAAACATTCGCTGAACGATTGGTGCGGTTTCGGGATTTATGATGTTTTTGTGTTTGTCGCTTGGGTCTACCATGTAACCAAACGGGGGATACCCGCCGATGCGTTTGCCTTGATGTGCTTGCATTACTTTTATGGACTTGATTTTTTTACTGATGTCCCCTTTCGTTTAACGGGGACACTGATAAAACCCGCTAATATAGCCACTTTTTCGGCATAATAATTCCCCGCCTCCACTCTTTCGGAACACGGCGGGGAAGTTCGTTTAATTAGGTGTTGTTTATTCGTTTCTCAACAGAATTACTTTAGTCCAGAAACTACTAACTCTTTAATGTCAGAAGTATCGCTTAAACTTTTTGATATTGGCTGTAAAAAAACATGAGTGTCTTGAAGGCTTTGTATTTGAACGGTTTCAATGTTTTTAATTAAATCATTTATGTCGTTACGCAATTCGTTTATAAAATGGATTGCAGAATTGAGTAATTCCTCAGTTTGCTTGATTTCCGAATCCTCTAATTGTATACGCACTCTCTCGTTATGCGAAAAAGTTTGCTCTATTTCCAATAATCTGTCTCGTCTTCGATTTTTTGCATCCTCTTGCAGTTTAATGTATGTTTCTATTTTTTCATTCATTAATTCATGTGCACGCCTAAACAATTCAAAAGATAGGTTGCCAAGTTGTTCAACAATTTCTTGATTTGCTTTAGCTAATTCAATTTGGTATGATTTTATAGCGTTTACAAGATTTTTTCGTCGAGCGTCTTCGTGTTTTTTTGCCATAATATCAAGTCTTACACTGTTTTCAATCATTTCAAAATTAATCTTTGCCCGTGCCTTTTCT
>JAITFV010000287.1 GCA_031281115.1 Oscillospiraceae bacterium
TATATCTGTACCCTCTTCCGAAAACATTATTTCCTCATTTATGCTAAAATCTTCCCCCCACTCTGCCACTGTACCCGGCAACGAAATCCCATGCCCGAACAAATAGATATTTTGAAAAGCCTCTTCCATCCAATCAAAATAAGGTTGCCCAGAGCCATTCGTTTCGGTCGGAGAAGAGTTCGCTATTTCCGTAGAATTGTTATCACTATACCCCGGCAAATCTTCCCCACCATCACACCCCACCAACACCGTTATCAGCATAACGATGGCAATCGTCATTGACAACAACCTTTTGAATTCAATCAACCAACACCACCTCCGATTTTTATAGTGTTGAGTTTTTCAACACTTGTCTTAACCATCGCAATCAACATCATCATACTAACCGCCACTAACGTCCATACAATAGCATCGTGGCGGAAATACAACATCACCGTAGCCGCCAAAACCTCGATTGCACAGATAATCACGGCTCTTTTTCGATAGACTCGTCGCTCTAAGCTGTCTAAAGGCTTGTTTTTGTCCCCGACAGGGGAAAGTGCAATGATGATTATGCCTGATAACACAATCAAACCGACATAGACGAAAGTATGCAAAGTCACACATCTTATAAGGAGCGACACAACAACCATTATCAAAGTTGAAATTAAGTAACACCTTATAGGAGTGCTTGCGTGATACCCACCCGCATAACTTCTCAAAATCATATAGGCAACAGTGAATATCGCTAACTGCCAAAGCGTTCCGAGAATTAACCCTACTGCGATTGTCGTGGCGATGTTGAGTGCAATAAACAGTCCTTGCTGAACTCCAAAGAGATACGTTTCTCTGTCAGCGACCTCAACAACACCACGCTTAATCATGTTGTCGATGAT
Source organism: Oscillospiraceae bacterium (assembly GCA_031281115.1). GTDB lineage: Bacteria > Bacillota > Clostridia > Oscillospirales > Ruminococcaceae > Ruminiclostridium_E. The sequence continues at coordinate 876 of JAITFV010000287.1, forward strand.
TTTTTGCGATGTTCTGCCAAACATTAAAATTTACGCAGTTTCTTAGTGGTTTCGGGCATTTTGGGCTGATGTACGATAAACATACACACAGAATTCGCTGCAAAAACCGCTACTGCGAGTGCACCAACCGCACCCAACTTGCTTGCCCATTGATTGAATATGTTTGCTACTTTTTTCATTTTCTTACCCTCCGTAATTTTATTTTTATTTAGTTCAGTATAGCATATAAAAAAATACCGTGCGATGAACTGTCAAAATTACCCCCTTGAACTGTCAAAATTACGGTTGCGAAATTTTTCGGAAATCCCCGTAAACGCCGCAAAACCGCTCTACAAAAGAAAAAGAGCCGTTTCCGGCTCTTATTCCGATTTCACCCCGTACAGAAGCGATTCTGCTGTAAAAATTTTCTTATCAAAGTCTATGCTAATATCTAAATTACTGTTGTATTTTTTCAATATCATAGCAACGCTGTTTAGACCGATTCCGTGTTCTTTTTTATTCTTTTTCGTAGTTTGTAGCTTTTCGTCTTTGAAAATTAACTCACCACCGTCATAGGCGTTAGACACAAGAATATATAAATTGCCCTTGTCGTAGGTCATTTTAATATTGATAAATCGCCTGTCCTCCTCAATTTTCAGAGAAGCCTCTATTGCGTTATCGAGTAAATTACCAAGCAGAACACACGCAGCCTCTGAATCAAGCATGAGCCGTTGCGGGATTTTTAGGCTCGTCCTACAGCAAATATTATGAGTAACGGCATAATTCATCTTATAATTTATGATGGCATCTATCATAAAATTGTTAGTGTTTACCGTTTTAACAGCATCTGCCTGTTCAATCAAACTGTCGATATGCTTTTGGGCGGCTTCGCACTTGCCGCCGTCCAAGAGTGATTTCAAGGCGATTATGTGATTTTTCAAATCATGTTTTAACACACTGACCGACTCGGCATATTCAATCTGCGACTTGAAGTGTTCTGTATAATACCCGACTTGTTTTGACAGGATTCGATTTTCGGTTTTTACAGCGAAGCTATTTTCGAGATAATCATACAAAACAAAAGCAACGATGTTCATAATCAATGCGGCTATAACAATTATAATCAAGTTACCTACATCTTTGGTCACGATATCAACGCAAAACACGTTGTATAGAATGACGATTGAACACAGGGGTATCGCTAAAATCGCTAACCACGAGCCGAAAGGTGACCGTTGTTGCTCCCTGCGTTTAACGATTTTCGCGGTAGAAATAACGCCCATGAAAAATAGTATTCGTGACAGGACTACTATTAAGACAGTATAAAAGTTGCTTTGAGTAGCAGTTTCCATGCTGATTTCCATAAGGAGTACAATGCCGTAAGCGGATAGTGATTCGGTAATTACGCCCCATACCACAGCGACCGCCACTGCTATGAATTTTCGTTTGAGCGAGCTTTGGTAGAACAAGGATATTGCAATCAATATTCCAATATTACTCATCAGAGTTATTGTGGGATTGTGAAACAACAGATATGCACTGCTGACAGCTGCGTAATAAACAGCATACGGTAAAAATATGAGTTTTCCTATTCTATTTTGCTTATAGAAAATATGCGTATTAAAAATCCATATAATGGCTACATAGAAGATGTTGGAAATAAGGATGAAAACGTCAAATAATCCTTCAGTAATCAAAATTTATCCCCTTTCAAATATGCCATATACTGGCTTTTTACCGATTGCTGATATTGCTCGCTTATTCTCAACTCAACTTCGCTTTTCATCATTTTGATGTTGGTTGGTGTCATTATTCTAATGAAATCAATATTTACGAAAAGCGACTTGTGAATCCGCACAAAATTTCTGTCCGTGACTTTTTCGGTAATATCATCTAATTTCATAAGCGTTTTATATACTTTTTCTGTTGCGTGTATGTTGACATATCTGCCCTCGCTCTCGAAGTACATGACTTCCGACAGCCTCAGTTTCATGGCTATTCTGTTTTCGCTGAACTCAAATAAAGCGTTTGATTTTACTATTTTATTACAAACCTCCGCGAATATCCTCTCAAACTCGGCTTTGTCGATGGGTTTCTTGATAAAATTGTACGGCTGAACATCGAAAAGTTTGCTGTAATAACCCTCGTGGCTCGAAACATATATCAGCAAAGTCATTTCGTCATTATTAACTTTACGCAGCCATTTACCCGCCTCAACGCCATTCATGTCGGGCATTTCTATGTCCATGTAGATTACATCGAAAGTTTCGCCGCTTTCGATATACGAACGCAACTCAGCACCGGAGTTAAAAACTTCGGTGTCGATTTTATAATATAGTTTTTTAGCAAGTTTAACTATAAGAGTTTCTATTTGAGATGAGAATATTTGTTCATCGTCACAAATTGCGATTCTAACCATGTTTTTGCCTCCGCTAAGATTTTTGTCTTTTATAACATTATAACAAGTATTCCGACAAAAGTCAATATAAATTACTACTTGCCTGAACAAAAAAATACCCCTCCAACCCCACCACCCTGCCGAAACATCGGGAACAGGCGATAATCACCCGTTCCCATAGCAGTGTACGATTTTCAGCGTACAGGCGTATATTTGGCTCTGCAAGCCACTCCGCC
>JAITFV010000288.1 GCA_031281115.1 Oscillospiraceae bacterium
CTCGGCCGCATTAATATCGAAGAAGAAATCGCAGGACTTAAAACTAAAATTGATGAACTTAGTGCGATTTTGCAAGACCGTGCAAAAATTCTCGCTATTATCTCGGAAGAACTCGCCGCCGTTACAAAAAAATTCGGCGATGAACGCCGCACAAGCATAGAAGCAGTCAGCGGTGAGGTTGATATAGAAGATTTGATTCCTGTTGAAGAATGCGTATTAACGTATACTAACAAGGGTTATATCAAGCGGCAGCTCACCGAAGTCTATAATCTGCAAAAGCGAGGCGGTAAAGGCGTTTCCGGCATGAAACAAAGGGAAGAGGACTTTGTTGAAAACATCTTTATCTCCTCTACTCATGACAATATCCTGTTCGTGACAAACTTCGGAAATATGTATAAACTCAAATGCTACGAAATTCCCGAGGGCTCACGGCAGAGCAGAGGCACTAATATAGTGAACTTGTTAAGTCTTGATGAAGGCGAAAGCATTGCTGCGATGATGAAAACATCAGACTTTGCCGAGAATAAATACTTCGTCTGTGTAACTAAACACGGGCTGATTAAACGTACTGCGCTTTCTAATTATAAAAACGTGCGCAAGAACGGCTTACGGGCGGTTACGCTTAACGAGGGTGACGAAATCGCAGCAGCGCACTTAACGGAAGGCGACAGCTCGGTGCTGATTGCGACTGCTCAAGGGTACGCGATTCATTTTGAGGAATCCAGGGTGCGTGTGATGGGCAGAACAGCGCGGGGGGTGCGTTCGATTAGGCTTCGTGAGGGTGATTATGTGGTGGGCGCGGCAAAAGTTTATGACGAGAATTGCACGATTCTGACCGTAACCGAGCGCGGAATGGGCAGGCGCGCAGGGATTAATTCCTATCGCAAGCAGAACCGCGGCGGTAAGGGTCTCACGAACTACCGCATTACTCCGGAGCGTGGACAAGTCTGCGGAATCCGCTCGCTTTATGAGGACGATGACGTAATTCTAATCAACGATGAGGGTGTTATAATCCGGATTCGCGCTAATGATTTGCGGGTTATGGGGCGGTATGCCTGCGGTGTACGGGTGATGAGACTTGGTGCGGATTCGCGGGTTGTAACGTTTACGAGAACCGAGCATGACGAAGGTGAGGACTTCGAGGAAGTAGAGGTTGTTGAAAACAGCGAAGATGAAGCGGAAGCAGAGGCTTTGGAGGCGGCGGAGCTTGAGGAAACAGAAGAAGAGGACGTTGCGGAAGCAGAAGAGGACGAAGAATAACATGTCAGAATTTTCTATTAGGACGGGTTCTTAGGATTTTTATGAACTACGATGTAATTGTAATAGGTGCGGGTCATGCGGGGTGTGAAGCGGCTTTGGCAGCGGCACGGCTCGGTATGAGGACGGCGGTGTTTTGCTTATCGCTTGATACAATCGCGAATCGGCCGTGCAACCCCAGTATCGGCGGTTCCTCAAAGGGGCAAATCGTATCCGAAATAGACGCGCTCGGCGGCGAGATGGGCAGAGCGGCAGACTCTTGCATAATTCAATCGCGAACACTGAACAAAGGAAAAGGCGCGGCAGTACACGCGCTTCGTGTGCAGTGCGACAGAACGGCGTATCATCTCTACATGAAAAATGCGCTCGAAACACAACCGGGTTTAGAAATAAAACAAGATGAAGTTAAAGAAGTTGTGGTTGAAAATAATGCAGTTCGCGGAATTATAACACGCTTAGGACTTTTTTATGCGGCAAAAGCTGTAATAATCGCTTCCGGAACGTATCTTGACGCGAAAATCCATATAGGCGAGAACTCGTTTTCAAGCGGGGCTGATGGCATTCTGCCGGCGATTGGATTAGGCGCATCGCTTGAAGCCGCGGGTATCCGTCTGCGGCGTTTCAAGACGGGAACGCCTGCGAGAGTTCACCGCCGCTCGATTGACTTTACGAAATTGCAAATACAAGGCGGCGATGAGATAATAACGCCGTTTAGTTTCGATTATGACGGGGTTTTGGAGAATCTTGTTCCCTGCCATATTACTTACACGAACGAGAAAACACACGCGATTATCCGCGAAAACATTCACCGCTCACCGATGTACAGCGGCAGAATAAACGCCACGGGAGCTCGCTATTGCCCGAGTATTGAGGACAAGCTTGTGAGGTTCGCAGACAAGGGCAGGCACCAGATTTTCATCGAACCGATGGGTTTTGATACTAATGAGATGTACTTACAGGGCGTATCAACGAGCCTGCCCGTAGACGTGCAGGAGGCGTTTTTGCGAACGATTGAGGGGCTTGAAAACGCTGAAATTATGCGCCATGCTTATGCGATTGAGTACGATTGCTGCGACCCCTTAGATTTATATGCGACTTTAGAATTTAAGAATATAAGCGGTCTTTTTTCTGCCGGACAATTTAACTCGACATCAGGTTACGAGGAAGCAGCGGGGCAGGGGCTGATTGCGGGTGTTAATGCCGCACGGAAATGCGAAGGTCAGGAATTGTATGTTCTGCCGCGGTCATCGTCCTATATCGGGACGCTTATTGACGATTTGGTAACTAAAGGCTGCGACGAGCCTTACCGTATGATGACGTCGCGCTCGGAATACCGTTTGTTTTTACGGCAGGACAACGCTCCCGAACGGCTATCAGAAATCGGATTTAAGCTTGGATTGCTCAGCACGGAACGTGTTAATTCATTCCGTGAGAGCAGCACGAAAATTCAAAACGAGATTAAAAGGCTCAAGAAAACCACAGCAAAACCGACTGCTCGGTTAAACAAAATGCTTGAAGAACGCGGAACTACGTCGATTACGAGCGGCGTTAAAATAGCGGAATTACTCCGAAGACCGCAGATTTGTTATGAGGATTTAAAAGAAGTGGGGTTGATTGAAGCCGAATTGCCGCCGAGGTTGCGCGGGAAAGTACAGATTGAAGTTAAGTATGAAGGTTATGTTAAAATACAGCTTGAGCAGATTAGAAAAATGCGCGGCTTGGAGGAGAAATTGCTTCCTCCGGGGCAGGATTATAGGGAAATTAAAGGTTTGAGCATCGAAGCTGCAGAAAAATTAAACTTACACAAACCGCTGAATATCGGGCAGGCAAGCAGGATTTCCGGAGTTAATCCGGCTGACATTTCAGTGCTGCTGATATGGCTTGCTTCCAAATAGAGAGGTTTCGACGATGATTAAATTTACAGGCGAGCAGGAAATTTTACTGGAAAAGCTCTCCGCTTTTATGCTCGATTACAATGAAAAAGTAAATCTGACAGCGATTAAAGAACCGACTCAGGTTTGGGAGAAGCATTTTATAGACAGCGCATTTCCTCTCGCGCTTGTCGATGTTCCACGTGGAACATCAGTGATTGATATCGGGACAGGCGCAGGTTTCCCCGGGGTCGTGTGGAAAATACTTCGCCCTGATTTAGAAATCACATTGCTCGACAGCTTGAGAAAACGGATAGACTATCTCACGCTTTTGCGGGAGGAATTGGGATTGGAGTATAAAGCCGTTCACGGCAGAAGCGAGGAAGCAGCCTTAAAACCCGAATACCGCGAGAGGTTCGGCGTTGCGGTTTCCCGCGCAGTTGCGAAGCTTCCTGCGCTGTGCGAG
>JAITFV010000310.1 GCA_031281115.1 Oscillospiraceae bacterium
TGTCTTTGAAATTTCCAACGACAATGCGCTTTGCAACAATTTAAAATCACATTTAATGCGCCCCGAAAATAGATTTCGATATGGAACTCGTTTTTACCAATGCGAAAATGGAAAGCACCATATATCCGAAAACCGTCCATAGCCCAACTTCGGCATCGGGCGAACCAACGCCGATAATCCAGTTTTGAATCAGCGTACCCATAATGGCAACGACCGCCAAAATAAGTAAGCCTTGAAACGCAACAGCGACAAGGCTTTTCAGATAATTGTTCCCCATTGAGCGATACTCCGAATTTGCCATTGTGGCAAGCGGAATCGGAGCAACGACAAGATACATCATAATCTCCAACATTCGCCCGACCGTGATAATCATTATTGCAATGCCTAAAATCGGAGCGATAATCCGCAAAATTTGAATTTGAAGCAATAGACCGACAAGCCGCCCTAAACTCAATTCTTCAAATTGTGCTTCAAGCTGTTCTATAAAATCGTCGCTTGTTAAGTCAATCTCCGCAACCATATCTGCGGCCGCCCCGGTAATCGCTTCTTGACCTAATTGAAAAATCGCGCCGATAATTACGCCTGTGTTCGCCACAATCATTATGGCGATGAAACTTTTTACAATCCATTTAATCACCACGCCGACCATATCCAAGTCAGCAAGATTGTTTTTTTCCACAAGCATTTGCACTAATTCAAGCGCGATAAAGAAACCGAGAATTAACCCCGCGATGACCATAATTGTTGATGTGGCGGTAAATGCTACATTCCTAATCATCTCCCACGGCGTAGTGCCGGGTGAAGCCGCAAGCCACTCTGTAGGCGAAGTTGAAACTCTTTCCGCTGTTTCGTTTATTTGGTCGTTGAAAGATTCAAAAATTCCCGTGAGATTGGAAATAATTAAATCAATCAGCATTTCCCGAATTGCTTCAAAAAAACTATCTAAAATATTGCTTATTATGGCAATCACCTCCTTTGAGCCTTCAAAAATTAACCCGGAAAAAACCAGCCGAGGCCTTCCGGGATTGTCATGTTAATTTGTTGCAACCCCTGTAATAACGGGGAAAATTAAACCCTTCCCCAACTTGGGGAAAATTTGGTGCGGGCGTTCGTTAGATGTTTTATGAGAACAATCCGTCTAACGCATCGGGTACGAATATTCCGATAAGAATAAGACCGCCGCCCGCCATTAGTTGCTTGATTCCTTGCGATTTTGCACCGGCGTATGACGATAGGTAAGTCTCTGATGAAATCATCTCGGACTTTTCCCCCGTCCCGCACCGTGCGGACACCTTTCAGCGTACACGGCGCACCCTCTTGATTTGTTAAAGATTAGTCGGCGCACAACTAATCCCTCTTTCAACGAGTTAAATGCGTATTTATCATGACAAGTCTTATAAATTTTTGATGAGCATTTTAATCTTTGCTTTTCGCTTGGGATAAAGCTCATACAAACGCTCGGGGGTTGGGCTGTGGAGAATAATATGTTCGGCTTCGGATAGCACGCAAAGATTTTCAAAGTCATGTGTCCCATTTTTATGTTTGGGTATAATATGATGACAATGGTAATCCTCAACGGGAACAAACTCGCCTGACAAGTAACTGATGCCCTTGACCGAACTGTATTTGCTGACCCGAAACATAGCCAGTCTGCTACTTTTAATATGCTTCGATGTATTGACGAGATAACCGATTGCTTCAAGCGAAACGCCTGGTTTATGTTTCTTGTCACCGTAATCGTAAGGGTTTTCTCTTGCAACCCTGCTTCGTTTCCCGCAAATTTGCTTGATGTCCCAATTCGCCCACCATATCTCTATGACTGGGTAGCATTTAAAAGTGTAGTAGCCGTTAATGCCCCAAGAGCGGTACGTTCCTTCCATGAAATTATTTTTATAAGACTGTTCCTTGATAAACTTAGCATTCCTACTCATTGTATGGTAAAACAACTTACGAACTCGCCAACCTATGCAAGTAAAACATTTATAAAAATGCGTCATTCCTTTGTAGTAGTTGTGCAGTCCTACTACATATGTGTTCCAGTTATGGATAGCTTCAAAGCAGGGCTTTTTCTTGATTTTGTTGAGTAGTTCCCTGCATTTTTCAACGATTTCATCAGCTTTTTCTTTCGGCAGTTTGTTTGAAACACGGTGCTTGCCTTTATTCTGATTGAAACCCCAAACGTAAAACACATATCCTAAAAATTTCATTCGTTCTTTGGACAAATCGTAAATTTTCGTTTTGTCCTCGTTAATTAAAAGTTTCATGTTGCGCGTTAGATATTTCGTTATGCTGAACTTGAATTTTTCAGCGTCCTCACGGTCTTTGCAAAGAACCAATATATCATCGGCGTATCTTACATGAATACCGATTTTTAGGTTCGTGCGTTCCAAGTTCCTTCGACGGTTTCTTTCATCGTGAAATTTTGCCAAATTTTCATCGTGCCAACAGTCGCCTTGGTCTTTCAGCCAAACATCAAACCTATGAAGATATAAATTTGCAATCAGCGGTCCGAGAATCGAACCCTGCGGCGCACCCTTCGGGCTTTCTACCTTGCATGAATCTTCGTAATATCCCTTTTTTATGAATTGATAAATATAATTTAGGATAACTTGGTTTTTAATACCGATGTGCCACATTTCCCGATAAGTTATATCGGGGTCGAGTGTTCCGAAGTAATCTTGCAAATCGAGTGACAGTACAAACGGCATTGTCTGACATTGGTTTTTTACTCTTGCCAAAGCGTTGTGTGCGCTGACTTGTTCACGAAAACCAAAAGAACTGTCAACAAATTTTGTTTCACAATACGGGTCAAGGACTAATTGTATGCACTTTTCAACTAACTTGTCCCATACCGAACATATGCCTAACGGACGCATTTTTGATTTTTTCCTGTCTTTTGGAATATACATCCTTCTGACATAGTTCATTTTTCGGTTTAACAATCGGTCTTTTACGATTTCGGAAAGTTCGTATATGGAGTATTTTTCAAGTGTTTGAAAATTAGTTCCATCGTGACCTTTTGACATACGCCCCGAACTTTTACTTAACCGACGCAGCGCAAGCGACACATTATCTATGTCATAAACTGTTTCGTGAATTTTATCCATTTCAAAGTTACCGTTCTTAAAATCGTTAAACCGCTGTTCCATATCCACATAGTAGATATTGTTGGTACTCATAGGTTGGTAATCGCCTCATTTCTGTACGATTAGTCTCTTACATCTAAATTGGCGAATTACGGTTTCACCATGTTCAAATCAAGACTAAAGCCCTTCGCTCCTCCGTATTTCTTGATACGGTATCTTCACTACTACGGCTCCGCTGACTACCCATTCACAATCTTTCTGAACCTACCCTTTCGGTGCGGCTCGTCCCCGATTGTTACTAAATCGTTGGGCAGTTCACCTTTATCAGTACGGCTGCCTTAATGCTATACTTAGAACCCTCTATATTCCGTAAACTTGGATTGCTCCGATACGATTTCCACGTATTCTATGGCGACCATAACGCCGTCCCCCATAACAACACGACAAAATTGCGTGAGGTAAGTTTATGCTCTATCCTCTTCCTTTTATAAAGAAAGTTCGGATAGTCGGTATAACGAAACGTAAAACGAGGTAATTCATATATAGCAGAACCCGAGGTGTACCATCACTGGCATTGTCCCCGTCTTTACCTATGCTTCGCGTCTGCCTGTTACCAGAACAGCCGGCAGGAGTATCAGTCGGAATCGGATACATAAGATATTTGGCTCTTATGCCGTTCCCAGCCAGAAGCTAAATTGCCACTTCTCCCACTTTGTGCTAAAATTTGCCACAAGGTGGCGTACTAATGACCTACAAGGTATGCCTGTTACATATAATTCTTCATTATACATAAGCACCCTTATCAGGTTTCCAATGGTGTTCTCGCTACCACGCGAGCTTTTACATTGAAATTAAGGTCGCACTGTCATTGCCGTACCCCTCTAAAAGATTGATAACTCCCCACACGCCAAGCCCTGCACCGAGAGCAATTACCAGTGTTTGTAATACATCTACTGCGCTTTCAAAAAATTCCATAAATGAATCCTCCTTAGATTTTATATTTTTTGGTATATAAAAAACGGGGTTAAAAAACCCCGCGCTGGACATAAAAAATGCGCCTTTTCGGTATATTGCTACCGATTGGCGCGTTCGCGTGGCTTCCCGTTCTTGCCGTAAGTGGGGAAACCTAAATATTCAATTGTAAGTGTGACGTAGGGTTGTTTTATTGCGGTTCGTTCGTCATATCAATTTCAGCTACCACATAAACATCGTCCTTTCTGATTTTTAATTTTGTTGAAAGAAATTTATCCACATCAAATGTGTTCTTGTGGTTGGCATCGGATAAATAACGGTAATTCGGGTGCTTTTCAAGATTGTATTTTCTTGATAAAAACGGACGTTCACCGCGAATTTGCAAAATACATTTTTCTCCGTCCATAACCGCTATTTCGTCTACCGTAAGAAGTTCACGCCCTAACTTTTGAAAATTTTGTCCGTGTGATTCTTGATTTCCTTTGGTTACAGACGTATTGAACATATCGACTGTTTCCTTGCCGAGCATTTTTGAAATTTCTTCAAGCGTGGTTTTTTCCTTACCGCCGAGAAATAATGTTGTATCCATATTGCCGATAATTGTGTCCATGTTATCCTTGTAAAGTGCCTTTAACTGCGATTGCGCCTGTAAAATAACGCAAGCGGATAATTCACGGCTACGGATTGTTGCGATTAATTTTTCAAA